>JAITHL010000238.1 GCA_031279975.1 Treponema sp.
AATCCGTGTTAATCCGCGGACCCTTTTATTAACGCCGAATCGAACCCGCTGTCCGCAATCAGCGCTTCCCTAACCTATTCCCCCGTACCGGTTTTCCTCGCCGCGGCCAGGGTCCACACCCCCCGCGTTTTAGGGTCTATCCACATTTCCAGTACCATAAAACCCCGCAATGTCCCCTCCGCGGTTCCGGTGATAGCGGACGCCGGGCCCCGGCGCGGGTCATCCAGGTCAAGGGTTTCTATGTACATCGACTGGCCGGTTATGAGCCCCGCGGCCGCGTTTTCGCAGGACCTGATGACCGTTTCCCGGATATAGCGCCGGCGTCCCGCAAAGCCAACCGCGGTAAGGTATCCGGCAATCCGGGGGGGGCCGGCGCGTCCACGCGGGCTCCCCGGATATTGCCCCCAGGGGGCGGTAATCCAGGGGTTCCGCTCCGGGCGCGGGACAGGTAAAACGCACAAACACCGCGTTGTGTGTCCGGTATACGTCCTTTTCCGGGTCAAAGCGCAGGGCCTCCCGCAGGGCCGGGAAATCCCCCGGAAAGAGCGGCTCCAGGCTTGTTTCTGTGTTCATATACGCGCCCTCCGGCCCTGATCCGCTCACATCGACGGCGCGTATGTTCCCGGTTAAGCCCCGGTACAACAGGGCCTTGCGGGCCGCGTCTTCCCGGGCGCTTTCAAGCTCCCTTTCCCGGGTAAGCCGCCGGCTGGACACGCCGGTGATGCGTAAAAACCCATCACCGGGCAGTGTTACCCAATGCCCCGCCGGTTCCTGGGGCCAAACAAAGAAGGGGAGCGCGCAAAACACCCATACCAGAACCCGGAACTTTTTGGACATTGCCGCCCTAGTTATCCTGGACCTGTACTTCCTGCCCAGAGAGTTTATCAAAGGCCGCGTTCATCCGGTTTTCCGCATCCATGGAGGCCGCCTTGGGCACGGCCAGTTTTGCCTGGGCCGCGGCCTGGTTGATTTCCCGGGCCGCCCCGTCCTTGGGCATCATCACCACCACCCAATAGGCGCCCTTGTCATCATGGTCCTCGTCCACCACCGAGGAACTCTGCATGGCGGATTTGGAGAGGGCCAGGGTAAAGTTTTCCTGATACGCAATGGCGCTGTCCGGGTCCACTTCGCTGGAGGCGGTAAAATCCCGGATCATGTCCTGCATAAAGGTAACTATCTGCCGGGAAATTTCGGCCCTGGCCCGGGTAGCCGCATAGGTCCGGGACTGGCTCACGGTACTCATCTTCGCGGTACCGATGCCCACCAGCGCGTCCTCCGGGGTGTTTTTCACCGCGTCCTTTACAAACTGGGGAACATTGCCCCCGATTCTCCGCTCCACCGTTACCGTGGTAACAGTGGCCGGGGCCGGGGCTTGCCCGGACGGCTGCTCCGGCGCGCCGGTTTGTTTGGGCCCGGAAGCGCAGCCGGCCATGGCCAGCAGCGCCGCGAGGGTAGCCGCGCTTAAAAGGGTCGTTTTTCTCATACTAATACTCCTTGCCTGACGGCGGTCTATGCCGCCGCCGGTCTATGTAAACCTCCATACGGAAGTTTATGCCCTTTGGAATAGCCCGCTATTCCTTGTTGAAATAGGTTTCGCTTCCCTATTGGAATAGCTTCCTATTCCTTGTTCCAATGGCGGGCTGTTCCTTGCTGGAAGAGACCCCGCTTCCTGGTTAGGATACGGTCAACTCAGGGTCCGCTTTGATGATCCGGGGCTCCTTGAGCCGCGAGCCCCCGGCGTACTGAGTTGCCACCTCCAGCTTGTAGACCCCCGGGGGGAGGGCCGGTATGAGGCCGAAGAGCTCCGCGCTCCGGTTTATCCCCAGGTGTTCGGTAACGGGTATCCGGCTCTGGTCAGCCTGGTTCACAAACCACACGCCGCAGGCCGGGTTTTCCCCCTCAACCTTGATTTTGTTCCCCAAAACGCGGATCATGTTCCCCGGGGTCAGGGCGCTGTTGAGGCCTTCGGTGTGTATGTCAATAATTTCGTCGATATACGCCCCGTCCCCGGCCAGCCCCTCGTTTTCGATTTTCACTTTTAAGAGCAGTTCCTTGAGGCGGCTGAGGGTTCTAAAGGCCACATGCAGGTTTTCCCCGCCGATGCGGTCGTTCGGGCCGTGAAACGTGCCGCCTATTCTGCTGTGCAGGGAGAAAAAACCGCCTAACTGCACGGAAAAGCCGTCCAAAAGCTGGTAGACCATCTCGTTGATGAAGATATGGGCGTGTTCCGCCAGGTCTTCATACTGGCCGGTAAACCCGCCCCGGTTCCTTGCCGCCGCGCATACGTCCTCGATGGAGAGGGGCGCTTCGGCCTTTGCCCGGGCCAGGTATGCCCCGCCGCCCTTGCCCAGATAGTTGGGGTAGAGTTTTGCCTCGATTTTGTGCAGGACTTCGGTAATTTCAGTGATAACCGCCATAATAACCTCCTGGTATGGCTTGACAGACTTGACAAATGGGGAAAATAGAATTTTTTGGGCAAATTTTTTTAGGAAATTGAGAAAGGTGACGAATGTGTGTGTGTGTGTGTGTGCAAAAACCGTGCCAAGTCAGGCGAATTCGGAGAAAAAAGCAAAAAATAGGTACGGGCGGGATACGCCGGGACTGCCATAGGGTATAGTACGCGGAGGGGGCGGGCTTTGTCAAGAGGCCGGATTGCCAGGGCCAGGGCATATAAATTTTTTATGGGGGGTCTGGGGGGCCTTTCGGCCTCCCAGCGGGGGTTCCGGGGGCGGCATGGGTTCCCTTTCCCTTACGGCAGGCGTAGCTATGGTATAGCATGGGGCGTTCAAAGACGGGTATTAGGGGATCAATAGACGTGTTCCAAAACCCGGTTGGTTTCGGAACACGTCCTGCGGTTTCTCAGGCTAAAGCCTTATGAAACCGCGTTTTTAAGCGGAAGCTGTTCTGAAAGTGAAGTTTCAGAACAGCTCTAATAATGGCGTGATGCATGATCCGCTGTTCAATGGCCGCGGTGCTGATGACCCGGAGCTTGGGATCGGTTATCACAAAGGAACGGTAGCCGCCCCAACCGCATTCAAGGGAGGAAAGTTTTCCCTGATTACCGCGAGGTTTTTACTGGCGTTCCGGCAAAAATTGATGACCCGGGGCTTTCCCGGTTTCCCCGTATCGCGTTGAGAAAGGCGCCGCGGATGTTGTGGTAATCCACGATTTGCTCAAAGAGCCGGCTGTGCCGCTTCATCCGGCCGCGCTCCTTCGGCAAAGACATCCAGAAACGCCGGGCCGTATTGCTTGACCCGGGCTTCCCCTATGCCCGCTATGGCAAGCAGGTCCTTTGCCGTCTTTGGCGGTCTTTTGACCATAGCGGCAAGCTGGTCGTTGGTGAAGACCACGTACACCGGCAGCCCCGCTTTTTCCGCCAGGTTTTTGCGCAGCCCCCGCAGTTTATCAAAGAGGGCGTATACAACGGGGTTGAGGGATTCCCGGTAATCCACCCGCGGCGCCGCGGGGGCCGTCGCCGCTATATTCCACCAGAAAAACCCAGCCGGTTCCCTGGTCCCCGTCGATGAGCCGTTTTTCAACGTTGATGATACGATGGGAGCGTAAAAAGCCGTTCAGTTCATCGGTAACGGATTTTTCTCCAAAGGGGCTGATAAAAAAACTGCTATACTGGGTCAAAAGCGCCATTTGCTCTCACCTGCTTTTTCAAAAAAAAATTCGGCCGCCCGCGGCAGTACAACGATTCACAAGAGGGGGAGCGGTTGACCGCGTACGCGGTCAATTACAAGACCCCTTAGCCCCCCGGAAGACCGGCCGCTGTCTAACTCCGGCCCTGGAAAGGGCTATCGTTCCGCGCTTAACGCGTTCCACTCCGCGTCCTTTCCAGGGCCTCCATAAAACTCACGCACAATAAAACACTTTGCGTTTTATTAAGGGCGAACCAGCCGGAAGCCAAGGACGTGGAGCCGGTCGGACGGGCCGCCGCTGATCCGGTTGGAGAAACGCAGGTCCCTCGCGTCGCTGAACCACGACCCGCCGCGTATCACGCGGTCAGAGCCAGAGACCGGATGCGGGATCAGTCTGCGCCCCGCTCGAATAGCCCCCATACCAGTCCCAGCACCACTCCCACACGTTCCCGCTCATATCGTATATCCCCAAATCATTCGCCGCTTTGGTCCCCGCCGGATGCGTCGTGCTGCCGCTGTTCCCGTCATACCACCCAACCGCCCCGGCGCTGTTGCTCCCGGCGTATAAATACGTCAAGTAATTTTTGTTTCCCCCTTGGCCGCGTACTCCCATTCAGCCTCAGTGGGCAGCTGGTAGCCGCTGGCGCTCCAGTCGCAGGTTATTGAGTTCCCGGAACCCCGTCAGGCAGGGGTCAGCCCCTCCCTGACGCTCCGCCGGTTGCAGTACTCTATGACCTCAAACCAGCTTACCCGTTCCACCGGCAGGTTATCGCCTCTAAAATTACTTGGATTGTTCCCCATCAGCTCTTGCCACTCCCGCTGGGTTACCTCGTGCTTCCCCATATAAAAGCTCTTTACCGTTACCTGATGCTGCGGCCCTTCATCGCTCTCCCGGTCAGGCTTGTTGGACGGGCTCCCCATGGTAAAGGTTCCCCCCTCCACCAGCGCAAAGCCTTCAGGGACGCCGCTGGAAGCACCGCCCGCCCCTGCCTATGCGCTGGAGTATACCGCTGACAAAGTCATCCATCTTCCCACGGGCGTCCCGCTGGGTGGTAAACTCCATCTCCGCCGCGGACAGCCCGTGGGCGTTCTTTACGTCCAGTATCCGCGCCATAAGCAGGTTGGTTTCCCCGTCGTGCATGGCTATCACCTGCACTATGTAATGCCGCCTGAAATTCCTAACGCAACCTAATAGAATAAGATTAGGAGGCGGGAATGAGTTATCAGAGGCCAATTTTTTTCTGAAGCGCGAAAGTAGAGATGGATAGAAAGGGCATCGTAAACACGGTAGTATAAAGTTGTGACACTAAACTATCGGAGGTTAACGATGCCGTATACGCGCTATAACA
>JAITHL010000067.1 GCA_031279975.1 Treponema sp.
CCGTGGACCTTGTTACAAACGCGGAATTTAGTTCTATATTCCGTGCCAATCCTATGTTTTTCGTCAAGGGCAAAGATAATTTTTCTACAAAAATCTTTTCCCCGGCAGCTCCCGGCCCGCTATGCGCTTAACGCCAACTTGGCCAGTTCTTTCCCCGCCGTTTCAGGCTTCTCGCAATGCCCCGGTGCATACCCGCTCTTGTTCTTCATCAGCGTGTACAGCAGCACCCCCAGCCGCCGGGCCGCCGCCGCTATCGCTTTCTTCTTGTTTATCCCCTTCGTTTTCGTCATGTATTCATACCGCTCTTTCACCGCTCCCCGTTCTTTGACCTCACCGCCGCCCATGCCGCCTGGACCAGCAAGGCACGGACATACCCGTTCCCCCGTTTCGTGATCCGCCCGTACCTCACTGTGTCCCCGGACATATACACCTTCGGAACCAGGCCCAGATAATTACTGACCTGCCCCGCATTTTCAAACCGGTCCGCCGCCACATGCGCCGCAAACGTAAACGCCACTTTCGGCCCTACCCCCGGTACGGTCTTCAGGCGTTCTATCTCCTCGTCCCCCGCCGCTTCTTCATTCATCTGACCCTCAAGAGCCGCAAGCCGTTTTTCATACAGCCCAAGGCAGTCCATCAAATACTCCGCCTCTTCCCGCTCAAGCCCGTCCAGCGCTTGCGCCATCTCCGCTCTCCCCGCCGCTTTCGCCAGATATTTTTTTACCACCGTCGTTATCCCCCGGCTCACCAAAAGCGCGTGGAGCCGGTTTATCGCGCGGTTCCGGTTCCCCTGTTCCCGGCGGTACGCCGCCGTCAGTTTCCGCCGCTTCATCTCCCGCTGCTCACCGCCGTTCCGCCCCGCTTCCCCACAATGGCCATCGCGCAGGTCCGCTTTCCCAGGTCTACTCCCCCATACCGTCCGGTCTCTTCCATACTTCCGCTCCTTACTATAAAATAAGGGCCGGGAGCGATTATCGGGCGTGGCGCGCCGTACTCCTATTCGCGGTCTGTCCGTTTGACGGGCAGCCGCGTTTTATTATACGGTGGCCGGTCTTAACTATGCTCCGTGCCGGGGTTCCTCCCTTACGGGATTTCCTCACTACGCGGATCAGCCTTCTACCTCTTATAATTAGCCCCGCAAGGGGCTGACCTTCCCTGGCCCCGTCAGGCCAGAGTACCACGTTCTCCCGATAATCTAAATCATAGGTTCTCCGTGTTAATCCGCAAAATCCGTGGACTGTTTGATGCGGCAGCCCTATTTGACTTTGGTTAAAGCCGCTTCGCCGCTTATGAGGCCGTTTCGCAGCCGCATCGACGTGGAGGTATCTCTCGTAACATCCCCCGCGCCCCTGGCGTCATTGCACTGGAGCTTTGCGTGGGCGCTGCTGTCAGGGATATAGACCCCGCGCAGTTCCACCGGTTCGCCCCTGGCGGTATTCGTCCGCAGGAACCAGGCGCTTCCACCCATGGTTAAGGTTACTGCCGCAAATACATCCCTGCTCTTGCCGTCAACTATTTTGGAGCCGGTTTTCCACTTCCCAGTCCAGACGCCTTCAAAGGGATCGGCCACCAGTACCGTAAAAGAATCGCTCTGGCCGCCAACCGTAACCGTAACTTTTTGCTCCCCCGGCCTGAGCGGGTCATAGCCGGTAATTTTTAGACGCCCGTTATTCACAATAGCCAGGCTATGCCCCGGCCAGGTTCCCAGTATCCTGATACCCGTTGTATCAAGCGCTTCGCCAAGCTCATACCTTGTCTTTACCGGCGGACGGTCAACCGACAAAGCCTCAAATGCTAAATACGTTACCGGGAATGTTGCGGTCTTCCTTGAATAGGCGACCGTAACATTTTGCTTCCCGCCCCGGGTTATATCATACCCTGAAAGGTCCTTGCTGGTAATCTTCACCGGGGCGCTTGACCCGTCGTTCCAGGTACCCGTTACCACAAGACCAGGGGTCTCAATTTCTTCCCCGGTATAATACTCGGTTTTCCGGGGCGGCGCTGTTACCGCGATACGATCAAGGCCAATAACTTGCGCCTCAAAAGCCGCCCGTTTGCCATAGTAGTCCACGGTAATGGTCTGGGTTCCCGCTTGGTCCTTGTCATATCCCGCTATTGCCAGCCCTTCCGCTCCGGGCTTGACCGTTATGCCCGGAACCGCGTCTTGCTCAAAGGCAACCCCTACGCTCAACCCGTTCCAGTCAGCGGCGTCTCCCTGCTTGAAACTTGCCGCGGCGGGGGGCTGCGCAATAGTTATGCTTTCCACCGGCGCTACCCTTACGGTGAACGTATTGCTCGCCCTTGAACTGACTAATCCTGATCGCGCATGCATAGTAACCGTAACGGTCTGACTGCCCGGACGGTGCTTGTCATAGCCGGTAATTTGCAGCGAGCCGGCGTCCGTAACCGTTTCGCTGTTCTTTTTATACTGAGCCGTAACCGCCAGCCCCGACAGGTCCAGTTCCTGGCCTTGGCCAAATACCGTCCGCGCGGGCGGTTGTACCGTAATGGATTGGAGGGTGTTGCACCCGGTCAAAGCCAGCGCGACGGCCGCCCCGAATCCAGTAACCGTAAGCAATGAAAACGCGGCCTTCATTAAGAGACCTCCTTAAAAAGCGGAATTCCCGCCCGCCAGGACGGGCCTGTTACAACCGGTTGGCCCCGCCGGAAAATTTTACCGGAATAGCCCCTTAAAAGCAAGCGATATTGCTTAGGGAACTGTAGATTAAATCAGGTTTTTAACAGGGCCCGCAGATTGCGCGGATTACCGCTGATTACTACGGATTTCCGGTAACAAAACCCCGCCAATCCGTGGTAATCAGGGTTAATCAGCGTTAATCCGTGAAAATCCGCGTTAATCAGTGGTAATCAGTGTTAATCAGTGTTAATCCGTGAAAATCCGCGTTAATCAGTGGTAATCAGTGGTAATCAGTGTTAATCCGTGAAAATCCGCGGTCCCTTTTGATAATGCCGGATAAATCAGCGTTTCTTTAGGCGGCGTTGCCCATGTGAGGAGGGCAGGGGGCGCCCTCCGCGCCGCCTAAAAAATTCGCCCCGGGGCAGTTGCCTTTTTCCCGTAATATTTGCTATATTTTCAGTTACCGGCCGGACGGTAACAAGGCCGGAATGGAAAACCTATGACCAAACGTGATATTATCGAGGCGGCCTTCCAGGTATGGGGCCGGACCTTGTATCAACATACCAGCCTTGAACCGGTTGCCCGGGCGTTGGGGGTTACCAAGCCCGCCTTATACCGGCATTTTAAAAATAAAGAGCGGCTCTGGGACGGCATGTACGAGTATTTTTTTGACGGCTACGCCGCGGCCATCCGTCCGGCCTATGAACAGGCCCTTGCTGTCAAAGAAGCCTTTGAACGGCTCCTGATCTTCAACGAAAGCGTGGTCCGGTACTATAGCCGGAACATGGACGCCTTTCTCTTTGCCCTTATCAAGGTCTACGAGGGCCAGGAAATAGGGGCTATCATTCCCCATTTCAAAAAAAGGGGCATCGATATGCGGGTGTTTTTTTCCCAGGAATATAATCAGGGCTATCCGTCCCTAAGCCATCTGACCGGCGCCACCACTATTTTTTGGCTGGCCCAGTTTCATAAATACGACCATGCCCCGGAGTCCCTGCCCTCAGACGCGGAGACCAGTCGGCTTGCGGCCCTGATCCGGGAAAAAATCATCCAGGGCCTGGGAGCTTCCCGTGAAGCGGCGGAGGGGGTGGATTTTTGCCGCCTTGAAGAACTGGCCGCCGCCTCCCTGCCGGCTATCCCGCAAGAAGCGGGGCTGCTCAAGGCGGTGGCCGAAGCGGTGGCCGAAGCGGGGCCCTGGAAGGCGTCGATGGATATGGTTGCCCGGCGCTCAGGGCTTTCAAAAAGCGGCCTCTACGCGCATTTTAAAAATAAACAGGCCATGCTGGGCCGGCTTTTCAGCACCGAATTTGAACGCCTTATCAGTTATGTCCAGATGAACAAGGAAAAATCCGCGGTTCCCCTGGAAAAACGCTATCTTGCCGTTATTGCCATCGCGGATTACCTGCGGGCCAAACCGGATATACTGGCCGTGATTGACTGGGTCAGGACCCAGAAACTGGAACTGGGCATTGCAAACCCCGCCGGCCTCTGCCAACTGCTTGAGGGGGCCGGAGGAAACGGGCGGAAGGGCTTGCCGGATGATACGCGGGTCGAAGCGGAACGGAATGCCCAATGGGTTCTCTTCCTTATCGTAACTATGCTCATGCGCCCGCCTCCGGGCATACCCTGTTCCAGGATGCCCAATGAAAGTTTCAGAATACTTTTCCGGTTTATCGGCTGCGGCGCGGGGGCCTTTTTGCAAGACCAGGCCACCCCTATCCAGCCGGCGGACCGCCCTGGGGCGGCGGATACGAGAACCGCCCCTAAGCCGGCGCCGCATAACGGGGCGGGGAATCATGCGGTGCCGGGTTAATCGAACCAGAGGTCCGCAATCGGCGCTGCCCTAGGGAAACGCTGATTAACTTGACGCTAATCAGCGTTTCCCTAGGGTTGTCTGGAAACTGAAGTTTCCGGGCAACGCTGCTGATTGCGGGCCAAGGGTCCGGCGGCGCGCCGGTATTACCCAAGGCTTCGCGGGGGGCCTTCCCCGCTTTTGTTAGCGCTATACGGCGGATGCGCCGTGGGGCCGCGCGGTATGCGGGCCTTGAATATTCGTTGAACCTTAGGATTCGGTGATGCCGCACGTTCCGGGGTCAGCGCGTACCCTTTGGGTATGAAGGAGTCGTTACGATGTTTATGTTCTACCGGCGGTTCCGGGGAATCCCCCGGGGCTTTCCAGGCCGGCCAAGGCGCGGGCGGGGTCCCTGCCTTGCGGCCTGGATCATGCTCGGCGCCTCCCTGTGGGGGGGCCGGCTTTTCGGCCAAGACCAAGGGGCCGCGCCGCCCCCCCGGGTGATAAGCCCGGAGGAAGCGGTTTCCCTGGCCTTCAAAAACAACCTGACCCTGGAATCAACCCAGGCGAGTACGGGGATCAAAAAGCGGGCCTCCAGCTGGTCTTGGAATCAATTTATTCCCAGCCTTACCGTAGCGGGCAGCCTGAGCCGGGATAATGAGGCGGGCAAGATTGCCGGTATGCAGCCGGTGGACATTGCGTCGGTACTCCCCGCCGGCCTTGCCCCGATCCCGCCGGGAACCCTCTACGGGGTGGTTCCCTATTCCCTGGACGCCCCCCAGTGGCATGTGGCCGGTTCCATCCAGGCGTCCCTCTCGATCAATATCGCCATGTTTGAAAACATGCGCCGCCTCCGCCTGGACTACGAGGGGGGGCTTATTGCCTATGAGAAGGCCAAGGTCCAGCTTGAGCGGGATGTGCGGAAATCCTACTATTCTATGCTCCTCCTGCGGGAGAACATCGCCCTGCTCCGGGAAAATTTTGAGACCGCGGGGAGGCGGGTGGAGATGGCCCGGGCGAATTACCGGGCGGGCCTTGCGCCGGAACTGACCTTGCTTCAGGCCCAGGTGAGCCAGGAAAACCTCAAGCCCGTGATTGATCAGGCGGAAAACGGCCTGAAACTCGCCATGGCCCAGTTTGCCCTGCAATTGGGGCTGCCCTATGACACTCCCTTTGAGCTTATCCCAATTACCGGGGAAACCGCCTTTATCTCCCTGGATGTGGCGGACCTGATAGCCCAGGCCGCGTCAGAGAAGCCGGATGTGCACGCCTTGCGGCAGAACATCCTGCTGCTCCAAAGCGCCCGGCGGGCCCAGCTCTATGCGCTCACCCCCACGCTGAGTTTAAGCTGGAATCATACTTCGGCCTTTATCAAGGACCCCTGGAAGGATTCCTGGTTTGACAGCCGGGACGACTGGCAGCGCTCCGGGGCCTTAACCCTTTCCCTGAGCATACGGCTGCACAGCCTCATCCCCTTTAGCCCGGACTTTCAGGCTGTTTGGGACCTGGACGATCAGATACGGATTGCCAATACCGGCCTTGCCCAGATGATCCAGGGAACGGAGATCGAGATATACAACACCGTGCTTTCCCTGGAAAAAACCCGTATCACCGCGGAGGCCCAGGAACAGACGGTGAATCTGGCGGAACGGACCTACCGGCTCACCGAAACAGCCTACCGCTCAGGGCTGCAGGACCTTTTGGAAGTGCAGAACGCGGAACTGTCCCTGCGGCAGGCCCGGCTCCAGATGCTGGAACAGCAATTTAACTACCGTACCGGTCTTATTGATCTTGAATACGCCATCGGGGTTCCCTTTGGAACCCTCAGTTCGAGGAGTAATTGATGAAACCAAAAACAAACCGGGGCCTTGCCCAGCCGGGGCGCCGGAGTTTTGCCGGAGTTCCGGCCTCCGCCCTGTGCTTTGCGGGGCTTATGGTTTTTGCCTTTTCCGGCTGCGACCGGATAAAACAAGTCTACGGCAAACAGGATAAAAACGCCGCCGCCGATGGCGCTGAAACGGCCCAGGAAGCGCCGGTCTATGCGGTGAATACCACCACCGCGGTTCAAGGCCCGATCCGGGACTACCTTCCCCTTTCCGGGGACATTGTCGCCGGGTCTACGGTGGATACCTATTCCGACGCGGCGGGCAAGGTTGTCCGGGTCTATGTGGCCGCCGGCTCCCAGGTCCGCAAGGACGCCCCCATCGCGGCAGTGGACCCCTCCAAACCGGGGATGAACTATGTGCCCAGCATTGCCAAGGCCCCGATTTCAGGAACCGTGGTTTCCCTCCCCGCCCAGGTGGGGATGACCGTAAGCCAGGCGGTGCCCCTGGCCCGGATCGCCGGGGGCAGCGGCCTGGAGATACGGGTCTATGTGGCGGAACGCTACATTTCCAAGATGGCCCTGGGGCTTTCCTGCGAGATAACCCTGGACGCCTGGCCGGGGGAGGTCTTCCGGGGCAGCATAAGCGAAATAGCCCCGGTGGTAGACCCCGCTTCCCGGACCTTGGAGGTCAAGATCAACGTGGAAAACCGGCAGTCCCGCTTGAAGGCGGGGATGTTCGCCAAGGCGCGGATCATCACCCAGCGGAAGGAGAACATCGTCAAGATACCCGCATCGGCCATGCTCTCCCGTTTTGGGGAACAGTACGTGTTCTCGGTTGACCGGAGCGATCCCGCCAAACCGGTGGTCCGGCAGACCCCCATAGTTCCGGGCATACTCATCGACGGGGTGCTGGAAGTTGAACAGGGCCTTGCCGCGGATGCGGAGATTGTCGTCCGGGGCCAAACCTTGCTTACGGACGGGTCCCGGATCAATATAATTGAACAAACCGCGCCGGTGGGCGTTCAGTAAAAAACGGAGGAACCTATGAGCGTCGCAAAGACCGTTGTTTCACGGCCAACCACGATCTTTATTATCTTCACCCTGCTTATCGGTCTTGGGGTATTCGCCCTGATGAATCTGCCGGTTGATCTGTACCCGGAGATCAATCCTCCCTACCTGGTGGTGTATACCTCCTACCCCGGAGCGGGTCCTGAGGAGGTCGAGCGTTCCATCAACCGGGTGCTGGAGGCGTCCCTGTCCAGCGTTTCCAGCCTTGAGAAAATAAGCTCCACCTCCTCCAAGGGTTCCGGCATGGTGATCATGCAGTTTACCTATGGAACAGACCTGGCGGACGCCTCCAATTCGGTCCGGGACGCCCTGGAGCGGACCCGGAACTACCTGCCCACTGACGCGGAAACGCCGCTGATCTTCAAATTCGATCCCTCCATGATCCCCATCATGGGCCTCATGGTAACGGGGAACCGCACCCCCGAGGAAATACGGGAGCTGACCGATGATACCATCATTCCCCGGATTGAGCAGACCCCGGGGGTAGCCACCGCGTCGGTTTCCGGGGGCCGGGAAAAGATCATCCGGGTGGAAATTCCTCAGAGCCGCCTTGAAGCCTACGGCATTACCATAACCCAGATTCAGCAGATACTGGGGGCCCAGAACGCCCAGGTCGCCGCGGGGAACATTACCGAAAACGGCCTGTCATACATTCTTACCACCATGGGGGAATACGCCTCCCTGGATGAGATACGCAACACGGTAATTTCCTATAAAGGCGGGGGCCTGTCCAACGGCCAGGTTGAACCGCCCCGGCAGGTATATCTGCGGGACCTGGCGGACGTGTTTGAGGGCTACAAGGATGAAACCAGCGCCGCCTATGTGAACGGCAAAACCGCCGTGATGATGATGGTGCAGAAGCAGAGCGGCAAGAACTCGGTCCAAACCGCCAAGAACCTGCGCGTCCGGGTGCTCCAGATGGCCAAGGAGCTTCCCCAGGATATTCAGATCACCGAGGTCTTTAATACCACTGATATTATTGAGAATTCAATCTCCCAGGTGGTATCCACCGCCGTAAGCGGCGCTATTCTGGCGGTGCTGGTCCTCTTTGTCTTCCTCCGTTCTATGAAGCCGACGCTGATCATCGGCATCAGCATCCCCGTGTCCATCATTGTTACCATCATGCTCATGTACTTTGCCGGCCTTTCCCTGAACCTCATGACCATGGCCGGCCTGGTGCTGGGTATCGGTATGCTGGTGGACAACTCCATCGTTATTCTGGAGAACATCTACCATTACCGGGAAAAGGGCGCCAAATTGAACACCGCCGCGGTGCTGGGCACCTCGGAAATGATCGTGGCCATCGCGGCGTCCACCATGACCACCCTCTGCGTGTTCGCCCCCCTGGTCATGTTCCAGGGGCTCCTGGAACTGGCCGGCGAACTCTTTGCGGGGCTCGCCTTTACGGTGGTTATCTCCCTGGCGATTTCCCTCGTTACCGCCATTTTCCTGGTTCCAGTGCTCGCCAGCCATTACCTGCCCCTGGTAACCCGGAAACAGCGGCCCCTTACGGGTATATTGAGCGGAATCGACCGGGCCTTTGAGGGTTTCTTCACCGCCCTGGACAACAGCTACCGCTGGGCGGTGGACAAGGTGCTGAAACATAAACTTATGGTTATCGCCTTCCTGTTCATCCTCTTTATTGGGAGCGTCTTCTTGATCCCCGTGGTGGGCTGGGTGTTTATGCCCGAACAGAACGCGGACAACGTGGAATTAACCCTTGCCATGCCCATGGGCACCCCCCTGGCCGATACCGAAGGGGTGCTGCGGCAGCTTGAGCTTATCGTGAAAAAGGAAGTACAGGGGGTAAAGAACCTCACCATCAGCGCCGGGGGGAGCGGCGGCATGTGGAACAGCGGCGGCAGCAACGACGGAACCATGCGGATTACCCTGCCCCCCTACCAGGACCGGATCGATACGGCAAGCCAGATACAAGAGAAACTGCGCGCCCATTTCAACGAGTTTCCCGGCGCCACCTTTACCTTTGGCAGC
This sequence comes from Treponema sp., assembly GCA_031279975.1. Classification (GTDB taxonomy): domain Bacteria; phylum Spirochaetota; class Spirochaetia; order Treponematales; family Breznakiellaceae; genus JAITHL01. The sequence goes on from JAITHL010000067.1 coordinate 9,316, forward strand.
GGCGGCATGCGCATGGGGGGGAGCAGCAACGCGGTGGACATCATACTCCGCATCGACGACCTGGAAAAGGGCAAGGCCCTGGGCGAAAGGATAGCCGGCCTCCTCAAGAACCGGTTCAAGGATGACCTCAAAGAACCCCAGGTTGATCTGAAAGACGGCCTCCCCCAGTTGGAGATACTCCTTGACCGGGAGAAGATGTACTCCCTGGGGCTGAACGCCTATACGGTGGGCAACGAGATCAAAGCCGCGGTAGACGGCATTACCGCTACCCGCTACAAGATCGGCGGCCGCGATTATGACGTGGTCCTCATCCTTGCGGAGGCGGACCGGAACACCCGCCCCGCCTTGGACCACATCTTTGTAAACAGCCAAACAGCGGGGAGGGTCCCCCTTTCCAGCTTTGCCTCCTACGAGCAGGGAACCGGCCCCCTCACCATACGCCGGGAAAACCAGAGCCGTATCATCCATGTTACCGCCAGCGCCATACCGGGGGCGAAGATCAACACCCTCCAGGACCGGGTGCAGGCCCTTATCGCCGAGGAAATTCCGGCGGAAGACGGCCTGATCATCGAGTACGGCGGGGACAACGCGGAAATGGTGAAAATGATGCAGCGTTTCCTCCTCATCTGTATAGTGGCGATCTTCCTGGTCTTCGGCGTTATGGCCAGCCTCTTTGAATCCTTCAAGGACCCCTTCATCATACTCCTCACCATACCCCTGTCGCTCATCGGCATTGTGGCGATCTACCTTATCACGGATACCACCTTCAACGTCCTTACCGCAGTGGGTCTCCTGGTGCTGATCGGGGTCATCGTTAATAACGGCATAGTGCTGGTGGATTATACCAACCTGTTGCGCAAACGGGGCCTCGGCCTGCATGAAGCCTGCGTGGAAGCCGCGGGCAGCCGGCTGCGGCCCATACTCATGAGCACCTTGACCACGATTCTGGGCCTGGTGCCCATGGCCTTCTTCCCTGGGGAAGGCTCGGAAATGGTGGCGCCCATCGGCAAGACCGTGCTGGGGGGCCTTTCCTTCGGCACCCTGATGACCCTGTTCCTCATGCCCGTCATGTACTACATTATGAACAAACGTTCCGATGAACGGCGGGCCCGGGCCGAAGCCCGGCGGGAACGGGTTGCCGCGGGGCTGCCCAAGAAACAGGCGAAAGACCGGCTTCCCCGCAAGGGCGGCGGCCAGGAAGCGGCCCGGGAGATGCTGGTTGACCCCTTAAATCCCCAAGAGGCGAGGGTATGATCCGTATTGAATTGATCGCCAACCATTCGGTGGAGGAGAACATTTTGGAAGCCCTGTCCCGGGAAGAGGCGGGGAAGTTCTATACCAAATATCCCACTGTCTTTGGGGTTGGTTCCATGGGCCCCCGCATGGGGGACGCTATTTGGCCGGAGGAGAACTTCGCCATGGTTATCTGGTGCGATGAGGACGAGGCCCGCCGGGTTGAACGGGCAATAGCATCGGTAAAGCAGCAGTTCCCCGATGAGGGGATAAAACTCTTCGGCATCTTCGCCGGCGCTTCGGCGGGCGGCATACTCAGCGGCGCGAAAAGCCCCGCTGAAAACCCGCCGCCGGCCGCCGAAAGCATCGCGCCGGACGCCGGCCCGCTTGCGCGGGAAGGCGGGCCGGCCCCGGGAACAGCCTCAACCCGGAATGCGGGGGAAGCGGCGGGTTTGGCCAAAGCCTTGGAACAGGGCCGCAGGGAACGGGCATTGGCGGACGCTGAACGCCTCTTGGCCTATGGCTTGAGCGCCGAACAGACCGCCGCCATCCTGGAACTGCCTTTGGAAGAGGTCCGCGGCTTGCCAAGCAAGCCCAATAGCGGATAACCAGAGAAGCGCGGACGGGGAACCGGGCGCGCTTCCCTGTCTTTACGCGATGAAGGGTCCGCGGATTGCGAACCGTTGGTTCGACGCGGATTAGCGGGGTTTTGTTACCGGCAATCCGCGGCACGGCATTAAAAGCCTTCGTTATTCCCAAGGGTGTTACCAAAAGCGCCGTAAAGCCCCTGCATTAGGCATGGGGATATAAGGCGCAAATAGTTTGGGGTTTGCATTATACAGCGGCTTGTGGTATAGTGTTTGAAGGCGATCTGCATGGTAAAACGCCGGACGGCCTTGTATGGGGTTAAACCGGCTTTTTATATAGCCCGCAAAATGGTTTGGATCTAAAGGAAATCCACCAGGAGTTGAGCAAATTTCAAGCATAAGGAGTGTAAAGATGAAACTGAACAAGACGCGGACTTTAGCTGGATCGATGGCCGCCGCCGTTTTCTTAGCGGCGCTGGCACTGGTATTGCTGGTTGCCGGCTGTGAATTGAACGCGCCTACTGATGTACGGCAAGTAGCGCCGGTTGCAGCGGAAGACACAAGTCTGACAAGACATGATTACCTTGCTTTGCTTAAAACACAGGTTAACCACAAGGTAAGCCAGGACGAATTGCGGAAAATAGTTTCCGGGGCGTTGGAAACAACGCCT
>JAITHL010000087.1 GCA_031279975.1 Treponema sp.
ATATGGGTAGGATCAAATATCAGTTGGCCTATATTTGAATATTATGATTATACATCATCTGAAATATATGAGTCAATGTCTTATATACACCCATTATGTATTGACATGAAAAATCATTATATCTTATGGACCGATTCCGGCAGTGTATTTGTAACGGATATAAGAACCCGTCAAGAAATAGCTGAATATATTATAGAAGATGATGTTTATCCAGATAGAGCGCGGATAAAGAATGAAAAATTAATTATTTGGGATGACAAAGGAAAAGTTGTTTTTGATTATCCTTATTAAAAAACCATTGAGGCGGCTGCTTACGCGGCAATCAGAAAGTCTTTTGCGCCTTGGCTTCCAGCAGACCTTTGGTCTGACGGCTAGGCCGCGGGCTGCGCCCATTCCCGGCCAGATAAATAGACGTGTTCCAAAACCCGGTTGGTTTCGGAACACGTCCTGCTGTTTCTCAGTCTAAAACCTTATGAAACCGCGTTTTTAAGCGGAAGCTGTTCTGAAACTGAAGTTTCAGAACAGCTCTATCGATCTTTTTCGCTCTCCGGCGTATGGCGCCGTATTCGCAAAAATAATACTCCAGGGAATAATTGTTGCCGCCCCTGTCTTGGGCAATAAACTTATGGGGGGCTTCGGCGTAGCGGAGGGCGGCGGTTTTGTGGTTTTCCGCTTTAACGGCGCTGGCGAAAAGGCCCGCGCCCTCCGGCCCCAGGATCACCCGGCCTGATTTTTTGAGAGCCGGCATAAGGCCCTCCATCAGGCCCGCGGTTCCGGTCTCCGCGGCCCAGTCGAAGAGGTCTGTGCCCCTGTCGTCTTGTTCCAGCGGGTCCAGGAGGCCCTTTTTAACATCCTCAAGGATGAGGGCGTTGTAACCCAAGGGATCCCCGTACTTCTTATCAAGCCCTTCTTCCTGACCGGGGTAGTAGCTGACCTCCTTGTTGAACCCGGCCAGCAGGCGGTACTCCTTCAGGGACAGAGGGCGGGGGAGGTATTCCAGGAGGAAGACGGTCATTTCCGGGCTAGTACATGGAGCGCTGCAAATTTTTCAACAGCGGGGTCTTTCTGGTTTCGTCCGTAAGCCAGAAGTTCCGCCGCCGCCCCAACGATACGGCGGTTCTTTTCCCTGTTATCCCAAAGCTTGTCGATGTAATATACAAGAAGCGCGGGGGGATCGGGGTATCCATCGGGGCGGCTCCCCGGATCCGGACGGTTTTCCAGGTCCACATGTTCCAGGAGTATCCTGGCAAGGCCCCGCTAAAGGCTGCTTTCTCAATAACGGTAACTCCCGGCGGGATGACAATACTGGCAAGGCCGCTGTGCTGAAAAGCGTCCTTGCCAATGCGGGTAACGGTATTGGGTATAAGCGCGCTGCCAATCGGCGTCCACGGCGACTGGCTGGCGGCCCGCCTGTTAAAGGCGCCATCGCCGATTTCCGTAACCGGGCGGCCCTGAATGCGCTGGGGAATAACCACATCCGGGGATTCCTCCTTTATTGGGAAAACCACCCGTAGCCAATGGCGCGGGCGTACACCATGCCGCCGCCGAATGGAAACCTATAGACGTATATCCCGGTGTTTCCTCCGGTTCCGGAGAAAGACTCCGTCCGGTTTCGGCCCCGGGGTTGAAGCGGCGGCCCGTGTTGTCCCCGGAGCGATAGTTCCGGCCCTCATCATGGTAATGGGGAATTCTCAGGATTATCAAGAGGACCCGCCCCGCCAGGGCCAGCGCGCAACGTCATGCTAACTCGTTATGTTGTAAAGAATTGCGACTTCATCCCCGAAAAATGAACGTAAACTAATTCCTTATGCTATAAGGAATTAAAATCATAGCGCACTGGCCCTGGAGGGTCCGCGGATTATCGTATTCCCGTAAAAATCCGCGCAATCCGCGGGCTATGAAAATAGCGCTCAATTCCCGGCGTTTTTCCGTGGTTCCTTCACGCGCTTCCCCCCTTGCGGGGAGGCGCTGGTCCTGGGTATCCTAGGGGCTATGGATACCCTTATCATCAAAGGCGCCCGGGAACATAACTTGAAAAACATCGATCTGGAGCTGCCCCGGGATACCTTGATTGTTATATCCGGCCTTTCCGGGTCCGGGAAGAGTTCCCTGGCCTTTGACACCATCTTTGCCGAAGGCCAGCGCCGCTATGTGGAGAGCCTTTCCGCCTATGCCCGGCAGTTTCTGGGCCGCATGGATAAGCCGGACCTGGATTACATTGAGGGGCTTTCCCCGGCTATTTCTATAGAACAGAAGACCACCCACCGGAACCCCCGGTCCACCGTGGGGACGGTTACGGAGATATACGACTATTACCGCCTGCTCTACGCCCGGATCGGCCTGCCCCATTGCCCCCAATGCGGCAGGGAAATCCGGGAACAGCCGGTGGACCAGATCATCGACGCGATTATGGCCATGGGGGAAGGCAAACGGGTGCAGATACTCGCGCCGGTGATCCGGGGCAAGAAGGGGGAACACCAGAAAATTCTGGAGGACGCCCGGAAGGCGGGCTTTGCCCGGGCCCGGATAGACGGATTGGCGGTCAGCCTGGACGAGGGGGCCGTCAAGCTGGATAAACAGAAGAAGCATACCATTGATATAGTGGTGGACCGCTTGCTCATCGGTCCGGATATCCGGTCCCGGCTGGCCGAGTCGGTGGAGGCCGCGCTACAGGCCGCGGAGGGGATACTCCTGGTCCTATGCCAGGCCCCGGATGCCCCCCGGGGGGGAACAAACGGGGACGCGGCGGCGGAGCGGGCGCCTGAGTTTAACGCCGGCGCCGGGAAGAACTCAGGCGGCGGCCTTTCGGAACACTTTTTTTCCCAGAAAAACGCGTGCCCTGACTGCGGCATATCCATTCCTGAGTTGCAGCCCCGGCTTTTCTCCTTCAACAATCCCTATGGGGCCTGCCCCGCCTGTTCCGGCCTGGGATCGAAGCTGGAATTCGATCCCGCCCTGCTTATCCCCAATCCAGACCTGTCCTTTAATGAGGGCGGTTTGGCGGCCTATAACCCCGATTCCGCCTGGCACCGCAGCCGCTTTGAAAGCCTGGCCCGGCATTACCATTTCAGCCTGGATACCCCCTTCAAGGACCTCCCCAAGAAGGTCCTTAACGCGATACTCCAGGGTTCTGGGGAGGCAATCGATATCCGCTATGAAAACCGGGATAAGACCGGCCATTTTGCCTACCGGTCCCCCTTCCCCGGGGTCCTGGAGGACCTCAAACGGCGTTATATAGAAACCCAGTCCCCGGGGGTCAAAGAATGGCTGGAGAAGTTTATGAGCAATAAGCCCTGCGAAGCCTGCGGAGGCCGGCGGCTGAAACCAGAGGCCCTGGGGGTAACTATCGGGGGGAACGGCGCTCCGGCAATGAACATCTGGGACCTTTCCAAACTTTCGGTCATCGAATCCCTCCAGTTCTTTGAGGCCGTCAAATTCTCCAAGACCGAAAAGAAAATCGCCGCCCAAATTCTCAAGGAGATCAACGCCCGGCTGGGATTTATGCGGAACGTGGGGCTGGATTACCTGACCCTGGAACGGAAATCCGCCACCCTCTCAGGCGGCGAGGCCCAGCGGATACGCCTGGCCACCCAGATCGGCTCCAGCCTGGTAGGGGTCCTCTACATCCTGGATGAACCTTCCATCGGGCTGCACCAGCGGGACAACCAGCGGCTCATCGATACCCTGCTGTACCTGCGGAACCTGGGGAACACCCTGATCGTGGTGGAGCATGATGAACAGACCCTGCGGACCGCGGACCATATCGTAGACCTGGGGCCCGGCGCGGGGGTCCACGGCGGGCGGGTGGTTGCCCAGGGAACCCCGGAAGAGGTGATGCGGGTTGAGGAGAGCCTTACCGGACGCTACCTGGCCGGGAAGCTGACCATGCCGGCCCCCCAGGAACGGCGGCAGGGGAACGGGAAAAGCATAGTCCTTACCGGGGTTGCGGAGCATAACCTGAAAAATATCGACGTGGAGATACCCCTGGGGGTTTTTACCTGTATTTCCGGCGTTTCAGGCTCCGGCAAATCCACCCTCCTCTCGGACGTGCTCTACCCGGCCTTGGCAAACCGCGTCAACAGGTCGAACCGCGCTGAAGGAAGTTACCGGGAACTGCGGGGGGCCGAGCATATCAATAAGGTCATCGATATTGATCAGAGCCCCATAGGACGGACCCCCCGGTCTAATCCCATCACCTATGTGGAGGGCTTTACCGCCATCCGGGACCTCTTCGCGGGCCTGCCCGAGGCAAAGGCCCGGGGGTACAAGCCGGGGCGCTTCTCCTTCAATGTAAAGGGCGGGCGCTGCGAAAACTGCCAGGGCGACGGGACCATCCGTATTGAGATGAATTTTCTGCCTGACGTATACATCACCTGCGACGCCTGCGGCGGACAACGGTTCAACCGGGAAACCCTGGATATCCGCTATAAGGGGAAGAACATTGCCGAGGTGCTGGACATGACCATTGAGGAGGCGGCGGGGTTCTTCGCCCCCATTCCCCCGGTGGCCCGGAAAATGGAGACCCTGCTTTCCGTGGGCCTCGGGTATGTCAAGCTCGGCCAATCCGCCCTGACCCTGTCCGGCGGCGAGGCCCAGCGGGTCAAACTGGCCCTGGAACTTTCCAAACGGGCCACCGGGAAAACCTTCTACCTCCTGGACGAGCCTACCACGGGCCTGCATTTTGCGGATGTGAAGCAGCTCATGGCGGTGATACAGCGGCTGGTGGATCAGGGAAACACGGTGGTGATGATCGAACATAATCTGGACGTGCTCCTCCAGGCGGATCACCTGATCGACCTGGGGCCCGAAGGCGGGGATCTCGGCGGCGCCGTGGTAACAACCGGCGCGCCCGAAGCGGTGGCCGCCCATGCCCGGTCTTATACGGGGAAATATCTCAAAGAACTTATAGAACGCTCCCAAACGGGCGGCCAAAACCGGGGTGTAAAGCGAAACTCAAACCGGTGAACGCCCCCCGCTTCTTCCAACGCCTCCTCCTGTCCGGCGGCCTGCTGGCCGGGCTCCTCTGGTTTCCGCCGCCAGGCCGGGCCCAGGAAGCAGCGGCCCCCAAGCCCTCAGCCGCGGAACCGGATACGGAAGGCCCCCGGCCTGAAACCGCCGAAGCCCCGGTCGATACCCCGGCTGAACCAACGCTTCCCGCGGAGGAGGGGCTCACCGAAACCAAGGTGTTAGCGATGGATATTAAGACCTCCACCCTGCGGGAGCTGGCCGATTGGTGCCGGCGGCTGGGCTTAAGCGAGGCGGGGGGGCGGGAAGCCATGACAAACCGGCTGCGGGAATATTACCAATTGACGGCCCCTGAAGACGGCCCGGCGGAGGCGGCGGCGTCCAATAAAAAAACCATCATCATTGAGTCCGCCCGGAGCACCGAATATTTTACCCTGGAAGTGGTGGATGAGGAGTACGCCCGGCTCAGGGGGGATGTGCTGGTGAGCCTGAAAGACGGGGATACGTCCCACCGGATCAAGGCCCAGGAGATACTCTATAACCGGACCCGGAATATCCTTTCAGCCTACGGCGGGGTAGAGTATGTCAAAGAGGACGGGGATACCACGGAGACCTACCGGGGGGAGTCCATCACGGTAAACCTGGACGACTGGTCCAGTTCGTTTATGGATAGTATTTCCGAGCGTTCCCTTACGGGGGACGCCACAACCTACCGGTTCAGCGGCAGGCTGATCACCCGCAGCAGCGAGGAGGCGACGGTCCTTACCGGCGCGGAGATCGCCAACGCCCTCAACGAGGAATCCTATTGGTCTATCAAGGCGTCGAAACTCTGGCTGCTGCCCGGTTCGGATTGGGCGATCTTCAACGGGGTCCTCTATGTGGGGGAAATACCGGTACTGTATATCCCTTTTTTCTTTTATCCCGCGGACGAGGTTGTCTTTCATCCGGTGGTGGGCTACCGTTCGCGGGAGGGGAACTTTGCGCAGACCACCACCTATCTGCTCGGACGCCCCAAGGCCGATCCGGCAAACGAAAGCTCGATTAACAAGATACTTGGTTCCAACGCGGATACCGAGCGGGTCCTGGAGGGTATCTTTTTACGGAGCACCGGGCGGAAGTCCCGGGACCCCAATACCACCCGGCTTTCCCTGCTGCTGGATGCCTACGCAAACCTGGGCGCCTACCTGGGAACCGAGCTAACCCTGCCCCAGCGCGGGGCGCTTAAATCCCTCGCCTTTTCCGGCGGCATAGGGCTGACCCGGAATATCTACCGGGACGGGGATTCCTATATGCCCTTTGCCCCGGGCAGCGGCGCGGAGGAGTGGAATATGTCCCGTTTTTTTTCCACCGCCATACCCCTGCGCTACCGGATGGAGACCGCCGGTTCCCTCTCAGGCGCCTACGGCGCCCTGTCCTGGGGTTTTCCTTTTTTTTCCGACCCCTATGTCAACCGGGATTTTATGAACCGTTCTGAATCAATGGATTGGTTTAATATGATAAAACAGGGAAACAACCTTCCCAAGGAAGAGGAGGATCAGACGAAAAACACCATAGGGTCCCATGAATGGCGGCTGACCGGATCGATTACCCCCAAGATTGACGCCCTCAAGCCCTATGTTTCGAGTTTTTCAATTTCCAATATTTCCAGCACCCTGGGCTTCTCGGCCAGGAACTCCCTGCTCTACCAGACCGCCGATCCCTCCCCCAGCCGGGTGTTTTTTTTCCCCAACAAATTTACCTTTTTGACGGTTACTACCGGCATTGCGGGGACGCCCCTGACCCTCGGCAACCAGGGGGCGTCCCCGCCTTCCCCGAAGGCCGGCGCCGGCGCGGACGCGCTGAACGCCCAGGACGCGGCGGACCTCCTGGAGGATATTGGAGCGCCCAGGCCGCCCTGGAAGGCCGCGGAGGAGCAGGACGCCCTGGACCGGGACAAGGACGTATTTCAGTTGACCCCCCCGGTTTTGGAGCAGACCTTTAACCTCCTCAAGGCCGGAGGCCCCCGGTTTACCATTGATTACCAGTTGAATCCTACCGTAACATCGGAATTACAGTTCCGGTCTTCCTCCCAGCACTGGCCTGAAGCGGTGGATGTGGATTGGGGGGAGGCATCGTCGGTCATCACCCTGTTCAGGACCGACGGGGGGCTTACCTTTAAACTGACCGATCCGGATACCAATGCGTATACCCAATCATTCCGCTTCTACGGCAACGCCTCGTGGCAGGACCATTCCTATATAAATGAGGAAGCCGAGGAATTCGATACCCAGGGGGAAAGAGACGCCGCCGAGATACGGGATAATACCGCCCGGTTTTATTCCTTTTCCACTGAAACCATTACAACCCTGAACCCCTTCCCCCAGAGCCTAATATGGAAAAATACGAACCTCAAATATACCTTGGTAAACCTCCTGGTACGGTCCCAGTTCAATAATTCGGTGGAAGATCCCCAGTGGGAACCCCAATGGGGCGAGTGGGAACCGGAATATATCAATACCCATACCTTCGGCGTAAATCTTGCCGCGTCCGTCATGGATAAGGCCCAAACCCTCTCGGTGAGCCATGAACTCCCCCCCAAGGATCATACCCTTACCGCCGACGGGACCTTTCGGATATGGATCAGCGAGACCGTCATGCGGCAGAAGGTCTTGAAACCCTTTGTGGAGGAGGAGCGGAAATTCGACCCCTTTTCCTTCAATGAAACCCTGCGGTTCCATGAGAAAATCTACGCGAAGCAGTCCTTTTATTATGATCCGGAAGAAAACCGCTTTAACAGCCTGACCGCTTCCCTTACCCTGGACTTCTTCACCCTATCCTACATGGCGGACCGCTCAAAGCCCTATGAACTGATACCCGGCCTCGGCTGGGCGCTGCGGCAGAACGAGGAGGAGGAATTCAGCCATAGGGAGCTCAGATTCGACCTTTCCAAGTCCTTTACCAAGCAGGGCCTGTGGAATAACCGGCTTTCTGTTTCCTTTAACGCCGGCTCCAGCTTTGCCTTTGATCTGCGGCGCTACACCAATACCCGGTTGACCACGTCCCTGGGAATCACCGTAGGCATAGCCCGTTTTCTCGATCTGTCCCTCAGCACGAATTCGGAAAACGCCGTCATGTTCCGGTATTTTCAAGACTGGCCGGTTTTTGATCTTCCCGTGGAACTGGCGGGTGAAAAGGATTTTTTTAAGGACCTGTTCAATTCCTTCCGCTTTGACGATGAATCCCTGCGGAAAAGCTCAGGCTTTAAATTGAAGTCCTTTACCCTGAGCGCGACCCACCACCTGGGGGATTGGAACGCGAAGTTGAGCGTAACCCTGTCTCCCTATTTAGATCAAACCTCCTTTCCCTACCAGTATAAATTCAACAATGAAATTTCCTTTGTGGTGCAATGGATACCGATCACGGAGATTAAAACCGATCTCTATGTGAATAAGGAGGAATACTTTATCCGCTAGGCTTGACCCCCAGGGAAGGGCTGATTGCGAACCGCTGATTAACGCGGATTGACACGGATTAACGCTGATATTAGTACCGGCAATCAGCGTAATCAGCGGCAGTCGGCGTAATCCGTGTAACCTGCGGGCCTTGTTACGAAAGGAACCACGGATTAACGCTGATATTAGCTGCGGACCCCGTTCCGCATACGCCGGACGCGCCATGCAAGAGAAGCGGGGAAGCCCCCGCTTCTCTTGCATGGGTTTAGTAGGTCTCGAAGAACAGACTGACTCTGGTGTTGACGGTTCCGTAACCGGAGGATCCATTGCCCCTAAAGGCGTTGCCCCAGTTGTTGGCGGCGCTATCGCCGTTGTTATAGCCGGAAACACCGTAGGCTGTCTCGCTGCCCGATGGAATTCCGACCGTTATACTGCCATTTACATCGTAGAGGATTTTTGTTCCTAGTATGGGCGGCGTTGCCCCAAGGATAACGCTAGTCAGGGCGTTGCAACCGGAGAAGGCGGAGTCGCCGATGGTTTTCGCCGCCGGGAGGCTGACGCTGGCCAGGGCGTAGCAGTAGGCGAAGGCTTGGATGCCGATGGTTTCCGCCGCCGGGAGGCTGACGCTGGCCAGGGCGTAGCAGCCGTAGAAGGCGTACTCGCCGATGCTTTTCACCGCCGGGAGGCTGGCGCTGGCCAGGGCGCCGCATCTGTAGAAGGCGCGGACGCCGATGGTTTCCGCCGCCGGGAGGATAACGCTAGTCAGGGCGTTGCAACCGGAGAAGGCGGAGTCGCCGATGCTGGTAATACTAGCCGGAATCGTTATACCGCCGCTTGCGCCGTAGCCATACACCAGCGTGTCGCCGCCATATACCAGCAGCGCGCCGTTTTCGAAGGTAGACCAGTCGCCGCTTCCAACAAGGGTCCACACTATCTTGCCGCCGAAGTATGCGCTATTAAAGGCTTCCCTAGAAAGAGACGCGGGCATGGTAACGCTGGCCAGGGCGCCGCAGTCGTAGAAGGCTTGGTTGCCGATGCTTTCCGCCGCCGGGAGGCTGACGCTGGCCAGGGCGCTGCAGTGCCAGAAGGCTTGGTTGCCGATGGTTTTCACCGCCGGAAGGCTGACGCTGGTCAGGGCGTCGCAGTCGTAGAAGGCGTAGCCGCCGATGCTTTTCACCGCCGGAAGGCTGACGCTGGCCAGGGCGTCGCAGTCGTAGAAGGCTTGGTCGCCGATGGTTTCCGCCGCCGGGAGGCTGACGCTAGTCAGGGCAAGGCTGTTAGAGTAGTCAGAGTAGAAGGCGTACTCGCCGATGGTCCTTACCCCTTCGCCGCTTACGGTCTTGAGCGCTCTAAAGTTCTTGAATGTTGGCGTTCCAGACGCTCCCGGGACAATGCCGCTTGCCTGAACGGGCAGGGTAAGGTTCACGATATAACGCTTGCCGGTGCTGATGGATGGCATGGGGGCAAAATTGCCGCTGGACCGCAGCCCGCCTAAGATGTTGTTATCAGAGCGGGTGCACGCCGCCAGGTCCAGGGAAACATACTTGCCGCCCCCGTCAATTCCGGTAAGGAGGGCTCTCCAGTTGTCCTCAGAAAGCTCCAGCGCCGCGGCCGCCTCCACCGGATCATCAGCGCTGTTCCCGCCGGATTGCCCGGCAAGCAATACTGCCAGGCCCTCCGTACTGGTAATGGTAATTTTCTCCCTGGCCCCGGTTTTCGGGAAGGTAATCGTAACTGTCAAGCCGCTCCCTTGGCCCGCCGGGTTGGTAACGCCCTCCGCGCCGGAATAGGTAAAGCTGTCTTCCGCAACGCCGGTAAAGGTATAGCCGCTCTTGACGCTCAGGGATACTTCGGCAATGTACACGGTTTCCGCCGCAAAGTTCCCGCTATGTTCCCCGTTTGCGGTCTTCCACGCAATGGTTCCCGTGTACTGGGCGGTGGAAAGCCCGGTTGCGCAGCCTTCCCCGGCAACAGGGGCTATGCCGAAGGGGGTCAGATCAAAGCGGCTCACCCTATCAGGCCCGTCCACAGGCGGCGGCGGCGGCGGATCGTCATCCGTAAGCTGGGGGCAAGCGGCAAAGAAGAGCGCGATAACCCCTAAGACCAGGGCAAAAAGCCCCTTCCGGGCAATGCTCCGGTTAGTTAGGGGTAAATTAGGGGTGAATGGGGGGGGGGGGGGGGGGGGGGGAACTGGATATTCCATGACTAGCGTACTGCTTCATAGCAATTTCCTCGCTTTTTGCGCCCGCGGGCGCGTCTTTTCCGGCGTTTTAGGGCGGGTCTTCGCCAACGGCTTATACACCCGCCCGCCAGTGGGTCTAGTGTACGGGGGGCCGGCGCGGGCTGTCAAGCGCCTTCCGGCGTTTAGCCCGCGCATAGGGTCCGTAAATTACCGCAGATTACCGCAGATTTTCACAGATTAAAAAGGGTCTGCGGATTGCCGCGGATTAGCGGGGATTAGCCGTGTTTTGTTACCGGTAATCCGTGTCAATCCGTGTTAATCTGCGTTAATCCGTGTTGCTTCGTATTAATCCGTGTTACTCCGTGTTACTTCGTGTCAATCAGCGGCAATCAGCGTAATCCGTGTAACCTGGCCTTTTTCCGAAAGGAACCGCGGATTAGCGGGGATTAGCCGTGTTTTGTTACCGGTAATCCGTGTCAATCCGTGTTAATCTGCGTTAATCCGTGTTACTTCGTATTAATCCGTGTTACTCCGTGTCAATTCGTGTTACTCCGCGCCAATCCGCCCCCGCCCCCCGGCTGCTTGAGCCGGTACAGCAGGGTTCCCAGGAGGCTTTCAAACCGGGCGAGCTGTTCCCGGCTTAGGCGGATAAAAAGGTTTTGCTCCGGATCCCCCGCGACTGCCCGCATCTCCTCCGCGTTGCGGTAGGTTATCCCGCGAAAGGGGTCTAAAAAGTCCTTTGCCCGGCATTGGTATATCCGTCCGCAAAGCCGGCGCTGTATCCCCAGCAATTCCGCCAGGGCCGCTTGAAAGGCTTCAGCGTCCCGGCAGGGATGGGGGCGCCCCGGAAGCTCCGGCCCCCACAGGAGATACAAGACCGCCCAGGCGTGTTTGAGCTTGTCCGCAGGGTAGCGCGCGGCCATAGCGTCATAGGACCGGTGGACGGCGGCCCACCGGTCCGCCCTTCCCTCCCGGATGTCCCGCCGCAGGGCGTCCGCCCGGAAGGCCGGAACAATCTGGCCCCCCAGGTTTACCCAGTCCCGGACCCGGTCTTCCGGGTCTATTGGTCCCAGTTCCTCCCGCAGGTCTTGGAAGTTCAGCGCCGGATGGGCGGTTATATGGGCCGCGATGGTTTTCAGGGCGTAGTACCGGAGCATCTCCCGGTAGGCGAGCCGGCCCTTCCGGGGCTTGAGAACCACCGTTCCCCGGTCATGCCGTTCCATGCCCCGGGCGGGCAGTTCCGGGTCCGGGCCGTCCGGCAAATCAGCGCTTTCGCCGTCCTCCAGGGCAATGCCCGCCTCGCCCATCCAGCTTTCCAGGAACCCCAGGGCGGCGATAATCTCTTCCGCCGTATCCGGGCTCAGGTAGTCGGTTTCAATGTGCTGGACCTTGATCTTCCGCTTGTCCCGGTCTTGGGCCTTCCAGGAATTCCGTTCCAGGGTATAGGGGTTGTATTGCCAAAAATAGGCGGGCAGCACCTCCAGCCGGTCCTTGGCCGGGTTGTTATTCACCAGGGAAAAGGGAAGGCTGATAGCAAGCTCATAGGGGTAATTTCCCTTGGCGATGAGGACAAAGCTGGCAAAACGGCTTGAGTGCTTGAGGGCAACCGAGAGGCCCGGCCAAAAACCCCGGCCCGCCCGTATCTCCCCGTCGTTAGCCCGGCTGTTGTGGTTGGACCCGATGGTGGCCCCGGCGGCCATGTTGCTCATCCCCTGGATCAGGCCGGCAATCAAAAAGGAATTGTTGTGGTGCTGTTCATGGAAGGGGAAGATCAGATTGTTGAGTATTTCGCAGCAGGAAACCGTGGAATTATCCCCCAGCACCGAATGCACAAGCCGGGCGCCGTATTTGAGGTTGCAGTTCCGGCCTATAACAAAGCGCACCGCCTTAACCCCGTAAAAGATATGGCAGCCGTATCCCACAATCCCGTTAACCATCTCCACCCCTTCCCCGATTTGGCTGGGCTCGGTTTCCGAGGAATGTACGGTCAGGTTCTTGAGCTTGTTCGCCCCCTTGATATACGCCCCTTCCCCAATGGCGGCGTCCTTGATGATCCGGCAGCTCTTGATCACCGACGCGGAACCGATGACGCCGTAGTTCCCCCGGTATCCCCCGTATTCCCGCTGGGTCATCTCCAAGAGGCGGCTCATCAGTTCCCGGTCGTCCCGGTAGGCCCCCCAAAGATAGGCGTCCGCGGGGATCATATCCGCAAAGGGCAGGATAGACCGGCCCCCCGCTTCGTTCATCACGTCGATCCAAACCCGCGCTTCCTCCGGTTCCCCCTTCTTGAGCGCCCCGTTCCCAAATTTAGCGTGGTTGGTGGTCTGTAATTCATCGATCCGGGAAAGGATCACCTGATCGCCGATGATATAATGGGAAATATAGGGGCAGTCCTGAACGGCCGCGTCGTTCCCGATGTCGCAGGAGATAATAGTGCTGTTCCGTATGCCCGCGGGGATACGAAAATCATGGTGCAGGAGCAGCGCATCCCGCAGCATCCCCAGGCGGATGAGGCCGTAAAAATT
The DNA here is from genome assembly GCA_031279975.1 of Treponema sp. Lineage (GTDB taxonomy): Bacteria > Spirochaetota > Spirochaetia > Treponematales > Breznakiellaceae > JAITHL01. The sequence continues at coordinate 13,104 of JAITHL010000087.1, forward strand.
AGAATTCCGGATCAACGCCGGATCAAAGGGATCGGTTACGAGGAAGTGATCCCAATTGGAACAGTAATTTTCATTTTTTACCAGGACCTCGATTTCCTGGGATTTTAACTTCCGCCAAGAAACTTCCGGCCTGCCGGCCTGGGCGTTCCGCAGCCAATATTCATTTTTTCCCTCAGGGAGGTACTCCGGGGGGATGAAATCATAGCCGTACCGGACGGTAGGCAGTATGGATATTTCTTTCATAGGCTATGATATACTATATATCCCATGAAAAAGACTATAGTTATTATTGACGGAATGGGCGGCGGCATTGGGGTCCAGCTGGTCGGCAAGGTGCGGGAGCTTAACCGGGAGGAAATCGAGCTGCTTGCCCTGGGAACCAACGCGGTGGCCACGGAACGGATGGTTAAGGCCGGCGCGAACCGGGGGGCCACCGGGGAAAACGCCATTTGCCTTTCGGCCTCCCTGGGCCGGTATATCCTGGGGCCCATCGGGATAGTTTTGCCCAATAGCATGATGGGGGAGATCACCCTCCCGATGGCCGCGGCGGTTCTCGCGGCTCCGGGGGAGCGGATACTCCTGCCCCTCCAGCAGGATCACTGCTATCTGGCGGGCCTTGAGCCGCTCCCCCTGGCCAAAATGGTGGAGAGGGCCGTAGAATACCTTAAAACGCGCTTGGAAGAACCGGCCCCCGCCTAGGGAAGGGCTGGCGGAACCGCGGAAAACACACGGAAAAACCAGACCGCAACGTTATCGCGCCGCAGTCTGGTTTTTCCCAAAGCATGGCGGACAGGCGGACAGCAAGGAGGACAAAAAGAGCTGCTATAAATAATGCAAACCACCATAGCGCTCTATTGGCACCGATGCCGGGGATGTTCAAATATATCGGGCCGTTCTACAATTATGGAGTCCAGTACCGCCTCAAGCTGGGACACGTCATGCCGGTTGGCCCCGGTTACTGCCAGCGCCAGGGGAACTCCCGCGCCCTCTGCCAGCAGATGGCATTTGTTCCCGTTTTTTTCCCCCTATCGGTGGGATTTTTTCCCGCCGTTTCCAGCGCCAAGGGCGCTTTGGTCATACAGCCGCCAGCGTTTAACCACGTCCAGTCTATGCCGGTGACTTCGTCGTATTTCGCCAGCCCGGCTTTCCAGAAGGACTGAAACAGCCCTTGTTCACGCCAAAACTGGAAATAGCGGTGTACTGAGCTTGACGCGCCGGAATTGGCGGGCAGGGCCTTCTATTGAATACCGGTACGCGGCACATAGAAGACGGCCGTGAGGGGCTCTATGGGCTTGCGGCCTCCGTCCGGTATTCCCGATGTTTTATTGTCTATAGTTTTCCAATGTTTTTAAGAAATTTCTTCTTGCGCCGCACGGATGCGGCGCACTCTTCATAAATTTCAGTTTTTATTTCGCCTAACGTTCCGGCTGTTTACGACGTTTTGCCAGCCCGTATAAGGGCTTTGCGAAGCAAAGACCAGGGCTGGCAAAATGTGCCGCAATGAGGCGTGGGAGGCGCAGCCGACCTAGCCGAATGAAGGCCAAGCCGCCTACTGGCGGCGCAGCGTAAACAGACCTGTTATGCGAAGTGCGGGCGTACCACATATATTATACTTTTATATAATTTTAAAATATGTCTG
>JAITHL010000109.1 GCA_031279975.1 Treponema sp.
CATCGTCTTTCCGTCTATCGCTATCACTTCCCGCTTTGTGTCCTGTTTGATGTCCCGCACCCAGTTCATAAAGCACGATTCCAGCAGCTCACTCCGTATCGCGCCCAGCACCCGCCGGTATACGTCGTGCTTGGGTATGCCTTCCTCCAGGGCCAGAAACTTCCCCAGCCATTTCTCCCGCATGACCCCGTAGCGCTCTATCGATTCCCAGCCGTCCGCCCCGCTCATCACCGCCAAAAACGCGATTGCGATGACCGCTATCAGCGGGTATTTCTTGTTCTTGGTCTCCCGCCTTGGGTCTTGTACTTCCGAGAAATACTCCATGAGCGGCGGTAATCTCCGGTCTCCCATAACTCCCCTCCCGAATATGTGTTGGTTGACTTGGATTTTACCTCACTTTTTATTCCGTGGTTATCATAGCGCGCTCGCCCTGTCATCTCCTCCCAGAGGCCGGTCCCCCGTTGCCCATCCTGGTCCAGTCCACCCGCCCCCGATTCCGCCAGAGGGTCGTCAGGTCCTTTACATAGACCGTATTTCCCCAGACATAGAGGTCCTATCCGTAGGTCTTGGCCCTTTCCAGGATGAAGTCCAAGTCTGTCCGGGAAGTAGACCCTCGCCAGGGCCGCTCCGGGCCGAAGTCGTCAACCTCCGCCCGCAGACCGTACTCGTCCAGCGCTTCCTTAATAGCTCCAGAGGGGGCGTTCAAAGCGCCGGTTCTTCCGGCTGTGGCCTAAACGCTGGAGGGGGTTTGAGGCGGCAGCGGAAAACCCATAAACGTCGTAACCGGAGAGGCGGAGCCGGTTGCCGGTAATTCCCCTTAGAACGCGGTTCTTCCTCATCCTTGTAGCCCATGGAAACAGAAACCCCGCTGAGGAAGCCCAGGGCCGCCGTATCTCCGGCTTGAGTTCCGGGCGGTCGAAGCCCATGACGCAGTGGGATATACCGTTGAGGCGGTCGAAGACCCGGACCGAACAGAGCGCGGACTCCAGGGCCGGGGGGAGGCGGCGCCCGTCGAGGTAGACTATGCGGACTAGAACCAAATGGCGGTATAGGGACATGGCGTATTCCTTTTTAGCGGGTATTCTATGACGGATTCAGGCCCGCGGCAAGCCGCCGCCGCTCAATTGCTCCCTAAATCAGCGCGTATACTGAAATCAGTATCACCGTTGTGGCAAATGGGCCGCCCACTGCGGCAAATGAGTCATCCGTTGCGGCAAATGCGCTGTCCGCTACGGCAAATGCGCTGTCTGCTACGGCAAATGGGCCGCCCGCTGCGGAGAATGGGCCGTCCCTTGCGGCAAATGGGCCGGACGCTGCGGCAAATGCGCCGTCCGTTGTGGCAAATGCGCCGTCCGTTGCGGCAAATGCGCCGTCCGCTGCGGCAAATGTGCCGTCCGCTGTAGAGAATGAGCCATCCGCTGCGGCAAATGCGCCGTCCGCTGTGGAGAATGAGTCATCCGCTACGGCAAGGGAACCGCTGATTGCGGACCGAGGGGTTGACAGCGGGCTTTTTAACACGGTCCGCGGATTTCACGGATTGCCGCGAATTAGAGACGCTTAAAATTCGTAAGGGTCCGCATAATCCGCGGACCCTTGCGCTACCCTTACGGATTCTCCGCATGGGTAGCAAGGGCTGAATTTGTTGTATAGTATGTATAAGAACGGAGGAGGGAGCGGATGAGCGTACTGGGGGTAATCAATTCGGATCAGGAAATACAGGCATTGATTGCCTCCGTTATCGAGGAAACCCCGGACTTGGATTATACCCTCAAATTTCTCGCCGAAGAAGCGGAGATACTGGATTTTCTCAGTTACGATCTCCCGGAATTCGTGCTTATCAACTTTTCAGACCCCGCTATTCCGCTGGACCGCATCGTATCCCATAGCATCAATGATAAATGGCTGTTCAATTTCGGCGTCATCGGCCTGTATTCCCAGGAACAGACCAATGAAGAAGACCTGCTGGCGCAATACCGGGCCGTGAACCTCCTATCCCTCATAAACCGCTATTGTATCCGTTCCCATCTGGGGAAGAATATCAAAATAATCGAAGAGAATTCCAATCTTGTTTTTCAGCGGGAATTTACCCAGCAGTTCCCCGAAGGCGCTTCGGGGAGCTTCATAATTGAAAACGACCTCCTGGCGGTCCCCCTCTATACGGGGATCAGCGCCGTCATCATGACCCAGCGGGGCTTGATCAACCCGAACAGCAAGATGCGCCTCCAGTTGGCCCTGTCGGAACTGATCATCAACGCCATTGAACACGGCAACTGCGGCATTTCCTATGAGGAAAAGACCGCTATCATGGAACAGGGCCTTAATATGATGGACCTAATAGCCGGGAAGTGCCAAGACCCGGCAATTCGTGCCCGGCGGGTGTATTTTCAATGGGAAATCGCCGGCGGACGGAGCATATTCACCATCCGGGATGAGGGCAATGGGTTCAATGTCCGGGAGCATCTGAAAAAAGTTGCCCAAAAGGACGCCATGAGCCTCCACGGCCGGGGGATACAAATAGCCTCCAAACTTTCCCAGGAGCTCATATACAATGAAAAGGGGAATCAGGTGAAACTGATCATCAACCATGATCCCCTGGTGGAGCATGAAATTCCCATGGGATTTTCCCAAGAAACGGTTGTGCTGGTAAAGAAGGGGGATATTGTATTACAGGAAGGGGAACCCGGGGATTGCCTGTACTATATTTCCAGCGGGACCTACAGCGTGTACCATAACCAAAAGCAGATAGGCAGCCTCTCATCCCAGGATATTTTTATGGGGGAAATGGCCTTCCTCTTAAACCGCAAACGTTCCGCCTCGGTATACGCGGAAAGCGAAGGGAAACTCGTCCTGTTAACCCGGAAAACCTTTGTCAAGGTAATCCGGGAATACCCCCACTATGGGATTTTCCTCTCGAAACTTCTGGCAAAACGGCTGATACGGAGTAATGATCTTATCATAGAAAAAACCAAGGGCCTCTGATGAAGCGATTATTTATCCGGCATTATCAAAGGGACCCACGGATTGCGAACCTTCAGTTCGGCTCGGATTAGAAGGGTTTTGTTACTGGAAATCCGCGCAATCCGTGGACTGTGTTTAAAAATCCGGTTTAACCAGCGCTTCCCTAGCGCTCCGGAATCATCCGGTTTTCCGCAGGGTATCGGTCCGCTCCTCGTTGGTGGCCCGGTTAATAAATACGATGATCCGGTAATCATCCCGGATGCATACCATAACCCACTCCCCGGCGCCGGTTTGCGTATCCCAATATACCAAAAATTCCCCCCCCGCCAGCGGCGTTCCACGGGTAAGGTCCTGTAAGGCGGCTGGAATGGGCGTTCCGCCGTTGATGGATAAAAAAGCCGTTGCGTCCCCCGCCGTATAGGACAGGATCAGCGAAGCGTCGGCGTTGCGCCAGGTTCCTTCAATATCGGCTAATGATTGTATCTGATGTTCGGCATCCGCCCATTCCGCGTCATCCCCTTGATAGGGAAAGATATGCCAGCCGCAGGAGGCGGCTACCGTTACCATAAAGAAGGCCGGCAAAGCCGCCGGTATATTTGCCATGCTTGTTACTCCAGCGCGGAACCAGGCCGCGCGCAATACGCGCTTGGGCGGCCCGGTTCCGCGGGGTTGTTTGCCGCGGTTAAGGCCGCGCCGGCGTCCGCTATTTTGGCGCGGCCCGCTTCAGCGCATACCGCGGTTAAGCGGCGCCCTAGGGAACCGCTGATTAACTTGACACCGGACTAAAGTCCGCAATCAGCGGCTCCCGCGAACCTATGGTTCGATGTATTTGCTCATTTCATTGCGCAAATACGGGTAAGAAGCACTGATTAAATCCTCGATTGGATTTAATCAGTGCTTCCCTAGTCTTCTTCCTGATCCTCTTCAGCCATGAAATCCTCCTCCTCTTCCGCTTCCGCGACCTTCTCAAGTTTCCGCTTTTCTAAAATATCATGCATATAGAGGTCCAGGTCCTGCTGATCCTCGTCAAAGAGTTTGATCCCCCGGTAGCGCTTCATGCCGGTCCCCGCGGGAATGGGATGGCCGATGATAATATTCTCTTTAAGCCCCCGCAAATAATCGGTGGAACCCGCGATGGCCGCGTTGGTCAGGACCCGGGTGGTTTCCTGGAAACTGGCGGCGGAAAGGAACGAATCGATGTTCAAACTGGCCTTGGTTATCCCCTGGAACATGGGCCTGGCCACCGCGGGCTGCCCGCCCTCGGCGATAACCTGATTATTCTCCTCATGGAAGCGGTACTTATCCACCATCTGGCCGTAGATAAACTTGGTGTCCCCCACCGCGACAATTTCAACCTTCCGCATCATCTGGCGGATGATAACCCCAATATGCTTGTCATTGATGGATACCCCTTGGTCCCGGTATATCTGCTGAATTTCATCCATAAGATAGCGCTGGAGGGTGCTTTCCCCCAGGATGTGGAGCACGTCGTGGGGGTTTACCGCGCCGACGCAGAGGATCTCCCCGGCCTCAACCGTATCCCCGTCCCGCGCCAGCAGCCGTTTATTCATGGGGATCAGGTGCTTATATTCCTTGCCAAAGGCGTCCTGCACGATCACCATCCGTTTGCCCTTCACAATACCCTTGAAGAACACGGTCCCTGAAACCTGGGCAAGCACCGCCGGGGTCTTGGGCTTGCGGGCCTCAAAGAGTTCACTGACCCGGGGCAAGCCGGAGGTAATATCCGAAGCCTTGGCGGATTCCTTCAGGGTCTTGGCGATAATACGGCCCTCCTTGATCCATTCCCCCTCATCCACCTGTATATAGGCCAAGCCAGGGAGGAAGTAGGAAGCCAGCTCCCCGCCCGCTTCATCGAGTATGATGATCCGGGGCTGCTTGTTTTCCAACTGAAATTCGGTGATCCGTTTTTCGGTCTTCGCGGTTTCCTCATCGATCTCTTCTTTTAAGGTGGTCCCCAGTATGATGTCCTCGTACTTTACCACCCCCGCGGCCTCCGCGATGATGGGGTCTGAAAAGGGATCGAATTTGGTTATGGTATATCCCGCCCCGACGACTTCGCCTTTTTTAACAACCAATTCAGAACCGTTGCGTATCTCGATTTTCTGCTCCTGCCCAATGAGATAGAGGGTCCGGCAGTCCGCCGCGCCATTGGCTCCGCCTGCCTGGTTCAGGATCAGGGCGTAGGCGATGTCCGCGGACCGGAGTTCTTCCCCCTGCCGCCTCAGGATGGGTTCCCCCCGGATGATCTGTTTCCCGTCACCCACCAACAGCTCGTCCCCCGCCTCCAGGGGATACTCCCGTATGATCTTATTGATCACCGCGCAACCCTTCCGGGTAAAGAGCCAGCGCCCGTCGGCAAGCTCCACATGGCTGCCGGTAACATCCCGGATATACACCGGATAGGGCAGGGCGATCTGGGTCTCCTCGCTTTCCTTGGTTGCCGCGCCGCCGATATGGAAGGTCCGCATGGTAAGCTGGGTTCCGGGTTGGCCTATAGATTGGGCGGCAATGGTTCCCACCGCCTCACCAATGTCCACCGACCGGTTGGTAGCCAAGTTCCGTCCGTAACACTTGCGGCAGACCCCGTGTTTTGCCTCGCAGGTGAGGACCGTGCGGATACGCACGGCTTCAACCCCCGCTTCCTCGATCTGGACGGCAATACGCTCGGTGATCTCCTCATTGACATCGATAATGAGTTCCCGGGTAATGGGATGCTTGACCCGCTCCAGGGTATAGCGGCCCACAATCCGGTTGCCCAGGGTCTCCACAATATCTTCGCCACTCTTAACCGCCGAATAGGCGATGCCGTTAATCGTGCCGCAGTCATCCTCGTTGACCACCACATCCTGGGCAATGTCCACCAGCCGCCGGGTCAGGTAGCCCGCCTCGGCGGTTTTGAGGGCCGTATCGGCCAAGCCCTTCCGGGCGCCGTTGGTGGAGATAAAAAACTCGATGACGCTGAGGCCCTCTTTAAAGTTAGAACGGATAGGCAACTCGATGATGTCCCCGGAGGGTTTGGCCATAAGGCCCCGCATTCCCGCAAGCTGGCGTATCTGGGTCTTGCTCCCCCGGGCCCCGGAGTTAGCCATCATATAGATCGAATTGAAGCCGTCCCGGTCCGCTTCCAGGGTTTTCATCATAATGTTGGCCAGGTCTTCGTTGGTCTTGGCCCATACCTCCACCACCCGGTTATACCGTTCCTCCTGGGTAATGACCCCGTCGATATACTGCCGCAGTATTCCCTCCACCTCCTTATTGGCCTTTTCGATCATCTCGCCCTTTTCCTTGGGAACCACAATATCATCAATGCCGATGGTGGCCCCAAAGATGGTGGCGTACTTATAGCCGGTGGCCTTGATCACATCCAGCATCTTAACCGTTATCCAGGAACCCTTTTCGCTGAATACATGTTCAATAAGGCCCCGCAGCTCCTTGTCCTTTAACTCATAGTTGATAAAGGGTATCTCAGCCGGCATCTCCTCGTTGAATACCAGGCGGCCCGCGGTGGTTTCAATAAGGCCGCCGCTGTCAAGGGCGTATTCCCGGCCAACCTTGTCCCATATAGGGAATTTTACCGGCTTAACCTTGATGGCCGCTTCCCAATCCAGGGCCTTGGCGTCCACCGCCATGAGTATCTCTTCTATAGAAGAATACCGGCGGCCCTGGCCCTTGGCGTTAGGCTTGATCCGGGTAAGGAAGTTGATCCCCAGCACCATGTCCTGGGAGGGAAACACGACGGTTTTGCCGTTCGCGGGGTTCAGCAGGTTCCGGGCGCTGAGCATCAGGGTCCAACATTCCATCTGCGCCGCCTGGGTTAGGGGTACATGGACCGCCATCTGATCCCCGTCAAAATCGGCGTTAAAGGCATGGCAGACCAGGGGATGCAGCTTGATGGCCTTCCCTTCCACCAGCACCGGCTCAAAGGCTTGTATGCCCAGGCGGTGCAGGGTAGGCGCCCGGTTCAATAGTACCGGATGCTCCTTTACCACCTCGTCCAAAATGGCGAAGACCTCCGGGGTTTCCTGTTCCACCAGCATCTTCGCCTTCTTGATATTGTAGACCACATCCTTATCCACCAGTTTTTTCATAATAAAGGGCTTGAAGAGTTCCAACGCCATCTTGGTGGGAAGCCCGCACTGCCATATCTTCAGGTCCGGCCCGACGGTGATAACCGACCGGCCCGAATAATCCACCCGCTTGCCCAAAAGGTTCTGCCGGAACCGGCCCTGCTTGCCCTTGAGCATGTCGCTGATAGATTTCAGGGGCCGGTTAGACGCGCCCTTCACCACCCGCTTTTTCTTTGAGTTGTCAAACAGGGCGTCCACCGCCTCCTGGAGCATACGTTTTTCGTTGCGGATAATAATGTCCGGAGCGTTGAGGACCTGAAGGCGCTTGAGCCGGTTGTTCCGGTTGATAACCCGGCGGTACAGATCGTTGAGGTCCGAGGTGGCAAAGCGCCCGCCGTCAAGCTGCACCATGGGCCGTAATTCCGGCGGGATAACCGGAACAACATCCAGGATCATCCACTCAGGCTTATTGTTGGAACTGCGGAAATTCTCCACGATTTCTATCCGTTTGAGGAGGCGTTTATCGCTCTTCGCCCCCTTCTCGATCATCTTTGCCCGCAATTCCACCGCCATCTGTTCCAGGTTGACCCCTTCCAGGAGGGTGCGGACCGCTTCCGCGCCCATGCCGGCGGTAAAAGCGCCGCCGTACCGTTCCTGGGCTTCCAGGTAGTCCTCCTCGGTAAGCATCTGCACCCGTTTCAGGTCCGTATCCCCCGGCTCAATAACCACATATTTCTCGTAGTACAGCACCGAGCGGAGAGCCTGCATGGGAATATCCAGCAGGAGCCCCATACGGCTGGGAACCGACCGGTAGTACCAGATATGGGAGACCGGCGCGGCAAGCTCAATATGGCCCATCCGCTCCCGGCGCACCTTGAAGTGGGTTACCTCAACCCCGCAGCGGTCGCAGATTACCCCCTTATACCGGATTGATTTGAACTTTCCGCAGTAACATTCCCATTCTTTGGTGGTCCCAAATATCCGTTCGCAAAAGAGCCCGTCCTTTTCGGGTCTGAGGGTCCGGTAGTTGATGGTTTCCGGTTTTTTTACTTCCCCGTAAGACCAGGCCCGAATCATCTCCGGGGAAGCAAGTTGTATCATAATAGAATCAAAGTCTTGGATATCCCGCATGTACACTCCTCCCTAAAAAATAGCGCCGCTTTTTTGCCGCTTCTTATTGAAAACTAGCGCCGCTTTTATTGATCAATTCCTCATCCCGCTCGGTTAAGGGTATCTGTTTTCCCCTTTGATCCTTTATGGTCATATCCAGGGCAAGCCCCCGCAGTTCTTGAACCAATACATTGAAGGATTCGGGAATTCCCGCCGTGGTGGAGGGTTCGCCCTTGACAATGGCTTCGTATATCTTTGACCGTCCGGTCATATCGTCGGACTTTATGGTTAAGAGTTCCTGGAGGGTATTGGCCGCGCCGTAGGCTTCCAGGGCCCAGACTTCCATCTCCCCCAAACGCTGGCCGCCGAACTGGGCCTTTCCGCCCAGGGGCTGCTGGGTTACCAGGGAGTAGGGGCCGGTGGACCGGGCGTGCATCTTATCGTCCACCAGGTGGTGGAGCTTGAGGAAGTAAATAACCCCGCAAAAAATGGGGTTCACAAAGGCTTCCCCGGTACGGCCGTCCCGGAGTATGGTCTTGCTGGTTATCGGCAGCCCCGCTTCTCGCAGTTTCTCCTCGATCTGTTCGGTCGAGGGGGATTGGAATACCGGGGAGGAGTACCAGGCGTCCAGCGCGCCCGCGGCCCAGCCCAGCTCGGTTTCCAAAAGCTGCCCGATATTCATCCGGGAGGGAACTCCCAGAGGGGTCAGGCAAAGGTCCAGGGGGGTCCCGTCTTCCATGAAGGGCATGTCTTCCTCCGGCAGTATCCGGGCCACGACCCCCTTGTTGCCGTGCCGGCCCGCCATCTTATCACCCTCCCGGAGCTTGCGTTTTGTCGCTATAAGCACCTTCACCACCTCGTCAACCCCGGGATTAAGATCATCCCCTTCGGTGCGCTTTAAACGCTGAATATCGATGATGATTCCCTCGATTCCATGGGGCACCCGCAGGGAAGAATCGCGCACCTCCTTGGCTTTTTCGCCGAATATGGAGTTCAAGAGCTTGAATTCCGGGGTGGTTTCGGTTTCGCTCTTGGGAGTTACCTTGCCGACCAGGATGTCGCCAGAACGGACCTTGGCGCCCACCATGATGATCCCGTCGCTGTCCAGGCAGTCCAGGCTTTTCTCCGAGGTATTGGGAATATCGCGGGTTATCTTTTCCGGGCCGAGTTTGGTTTCCCGGACTTCGGTGGCAAATTCCTTAATATGTATCGAGGTGAACATATCCTCCTTAACCACCCGCTCAGAAATGAGTATTGAATCCTCATAGTTATAGCCGTTCCAGGGCATGAACCCCACCAGGATATTCCGGCCCAGGGCAAGCTCGCCGTTTTTGGTGGCCGGCCCGTCGGCGATGACCTGGCCGGCGGCCACGGTTTCTCCCATGGCGACAATAGGCCGCTGGTTATAACAGGTATCCTGATTGGTCCGCTGGTACTTTACCAGCCGGTACACATCCAGCCCCTCCGCGTTAGTTTCCGCGATGGGCCGCGTCTGCCCTTCCTGGTCCGGATCGGGGCGGATCATAATACAATGGGAGGAAACCCATGTTACCGCGCCGCTCCGCCGGGCCTTCACCAGGACCCCCGAATCATAGGCGCACTTCCCTTCCATACCGGTCCCCACCCGGGGCGCCTCGGGGAAAACCAGGGGCACCGCCTGGCGCTGCATGTTAGACCCCATGAGCGCCCGGTTCGCGTCGTCATGTTCCAAAAACGGAATGAGGGAGGCGGATACGGAGATTATCTGTTTGGGGGACACATCCATATACTGTATCTCCCTGGGCCCGCGGGTGGTATAGTCCCCTAGTTTGCGGCAGGAAACCTGATCGTCCGTAAAGGCCCCGTCTTCGTTTAACCGGGCCGAAGCCTGGGCGATATAGTACCGGTCCTCATCCATGGCGGAGAGGTATTCGATTTCCCGGGTAACCACCCCTTCAACCACCTTCCGGTAGGGGGTTTCCAAAAAGCCGTATTCATTCACCCGGGTATAGTTCGCCAGGGATACGATGAGGCCGATATTCGGCCCTTCCGGGGTTTCAATGGGGCACATCCGGCCGTAGTGGGTATAGTGTACGTCCCGCACCTCAAAGCCCGCCCGGTCCCGGGAAAGCCCGCCCGGCCCCAGGGCGTTGAGCCGCCGTTTATGGGTCAACTCAGCCAGGGGGTTTACCTGATCCATGAACTGGGATAACTGGCTTGAGCCGAAGAATTCCTTAACCGCCGCCACCACCGGTTTAATGGAAATAAGGTCCTGGGGTTTGATGGTATCCGTTTCTTTCTGGCTCATCCGTTCCTTGGCGATACGTTCCATCCGGCTAAAGGCGGTTTTCAGGGAGTTGGCCATGAGTTCCCCCACGGACCGGACCCGCCGGTTCCCCAGGTGATCGATGTCGTCAATATATTCATCCCCCACATACACCTTGATGAGGAATTTCATGGTGGCGATAATATCCTGTCTGGTTAGGGTGAATTCCTCCAGGGGGGGCCTAAAGTCAAATTTCTTATTCAGCTTGTACCGTCCAACCTTGCCCAGATCATAGCGGCGTCCGGCAAAAAACATCCCCAACAGGTCCTTTTCCGCGGAATCCACCGTGATAGACTCTCCGGGCATCAGCACCGAATAGACCGTGGAAAGCGCGTCTTCCTTGGAAGGCTCATCCCGGTTGGCGTCATCCTTGAGGAACTTTATCTCCTCCCGCTCAAAACAGTTGAGGAGCATGGTGGAATTGAGGGAATCGGCGGGGGTAAAATTAATGACCTCCACCGAGGCAACCCCGTGGATGAGGAGTTCATCCACATTATGGGGATGGAGCTTTTCCCCGGCCCGGTAGAGTTTTTTCCGGTCCGCCGCGCCGCCTTCCCCTTCCCCCGCGTTAATCCACACCGCCGCGGCTAAAACCCTGCCGGAAAATTTTTCCTTGGTCTCCCGGTCGTCCCGCACTTCCAGGGTTTCGGTTTTATAGAAGGCCCGGATTATATCTTCCCGGGTCTGATACCCCAGGGCCCGTAAAAAAATGGTCCCCAGGATGCGCTTTTTCCGGTCTATCTTCGCGTAGATAAGTTCGCGCTTCTGATCGATTTCAAATTCCAGCCAGGAGCCCCGGTAGGGAATGATCCGGGAAGCGAAGACGCCCTTTTCATGGCTGAAAATAACCCCCGGCGAGCGGTGTATCTGGGAAACCACCACCCGTTCCGCCCCGTTGATGATGAAGGTACCCCGCTCGCTCATAATGGGAATGTCCCCCATGTAAATATCCTTCTGGCGGATTTCCCCGGTTTGTTGAAATATCAGATTGATCCGGGCTTTTAAGGGGACCGAATAGGTAAGGCCCTTCTGTTTACAATCCTGTTCGGAAAATTTGATATTTTCCTCATCCAGCGTATAGTATTCATACTCAAGAACCATATCCCCATTCGGGCTTTCAACGGGAAAAGTTGACCGGAAAACTTCCTCCAGGCCCTGCGCTGCGGGGGGTTCGCGGTTCCTCAACTTTTCCCGTTGCAGAAAACGCTCATAGGAGCAGAGTTGTATATCAATAAGATCCGGGAGTTCCATTACATCTTGAATATCTTTCCCAATATACGTCCGTTTTGTCATTTTTATACCATCCGTCATCGTAACCCCCTGTTAAAGAAACCGCTCATTACGGCGGCGGGGAAAGCCGCGTACCCCCTGGGGTACGACCCCTATGGGCGCTGCGCGGCAACGCCCTGCCCCCAGCCCCCTCCTAAGTTGTTGATAGCGGGAAGCCTCCCTCCGCGGGCTATTCTTTTGTCAGAATCCCGCAGCCTAACGCTCGCCGGCATCCGCCCTATTGTTTTTTTCGTTTTCCTGTGGAAACCCGCGAAAAATATATAATAACGCGGCGCTGAATTCGGACCGAAGGTCCGCAATCATCGCTTCCCTAGGGTAACGCTGATTAACTTGACGCTAATCAGCGTTACCCTCCGCAATTGCTCATTTCATTACGCAAATGCGGGTAAGATACACTGATTAAATCCTCGATTGGATTTAATCAGTGTTTCCCTAGGGGCCGCCGGTTTAAACCGGATCGAATGGCATTCGAAAGACGGGGGGTTACGGCCCGGCGGCTTGCCGTTTAACAAGGAACGCGCTGCTTAGGTCATAGGGCGCCCCCTTCGCGTCCCGCCGCGGCGGGAGAAGGGGGGGCGTAAAAACGCCTCCCCGGGCCGGCGGCGCCGGGAAAAAACCGCCGCCGATAAAGAACGCCGGTTAAGCCCTTGCTGAGGGGCTTAACCGGCGTTCTTAGGGAAACGAGGGCTGGTCTGGAACCGCTAGGGGTTACAAGGCAAAGATACCCGGAATCGGATCGGATCGGAATTCACCGGGGTTTTTGATTACAAAACGCCGCAAGCCCTCAAGCGGGAGCGAGGGCCGGTACAGCCGCGAAGCCCCCAGAGGGTTTGGCGGGCGCTGTTTTTCCACCATAAACATAGTACCCATCCCCGAAGAAACGGACCGGAAAATGCCATTTATGGTTAGCGGATAAACGGCTCTTCCAGGTTCTATCCTCGAAACCTAGAAAATAAGATAAGGCATAGACCAAAGTTTCCTGACTTATGGGACTCTGGAAGCCTTCCCAACGCTCGCGTCAGTGGCTGCCTTTCCAGAGCCTGCCCGCCTAAACGGGCGCCCAATCACAGTTACGGGTTAGTGGGGGATTTCGCCTTACGGCGGCGCCCCGCTTCCTTTGCAATCTATGAGGTAAGTATAGCGGATGCCGGGAAAACCTGTCAAGCGCGATTTACGGATGAAAAAGCAAAATAGCGAAAAAAAATAATTTGGCCCTCCGCCTAGGGAGCCGCTGATTAACTTGACGCCGGACCTTCGGTCCGCAATCAGCGGCTCCCTCCGCATTTGCTCATTTCATTACGCAAATACGGGTAAGAAGCGCTGATTTCGGACTTTAGTCCGCGTCCCCGATTGGATTCGGACCGAAGGTCCGCAATCAGCGTACCCTAGGGCAACGCTGATTAACTTGACGCTAATCAGCGTTACCCTCTGCATTTGCTCATTTCATTACGCAAATGCGGGTAAGATACACTGATTAAATCCTCGATTGGATTTAATCAGT
>JAITHL010000139.1 GCA_031279975.1 Treponema sp.
GGGGGGGGGGGGGCCCCCCCCCGGCTGGGGGGTGCGGGTACCCCCGGGGGGTTTGGGTGTGTGGGGGGCTTGCCCCCCCGCTAATCTCTTAAGTTGTTGACAGTGGTATAAGCTGTACCTCTTCATAATCCTCGTCCCAGGTTATTTTAAGGAGCCTTGGGTCGTTCCGTTCCCTGGCGCTGTAGTACGTGGTAAGCAGGAAACGCTTCTTTATAGCAAAGGTATACCCGGAGTCAATTAACCCCTTTATGTGCCGTATGACGTTTAGTTTTTCGGTGAGCCCGTTTCTGATTTTCTCCCCTGTCTTCCAGTTGTAAAATAATAATTCCCCATCGCCGCTGGTAAAATCCTGGGACAAAGCAATTTCCGGGGTAAAAGGAAGGGGATGCCCACCGCGTCTTCTTCTTCACGAATAACCAGATCGTTCTTCTGATCATAAAAGATATCCATAGGCAGATAGTAAAAAAGGACAATATTGCCGGCTTCATCCAAAATCCTCGCGTATCCATTGTTAAAATTCCAGTTCAAAAGCGGCGCAAAGGACTTTGTTCTTGCTCAACGCTATACCGGCTATATGATGCCGTTTCGCGCTCCGGGCCAGGCACAACTTCGCCGCGCTTGACACTACAAACTGGTTGTCCAGCGGCATCTTGGGAAAGCCGGCTAGCGGCTCTATCCTTATCCGGTTTCCGCTCTTAAATGACAGTTTGGCGAACCGGGCGTACCCGTCAATGGTGGCCAGGGTCCCCGGTTCCCAAGGCTTGAGCCGCCAGAAAAAAGCCGGGGACGGTATGTCCATGGAGCCGATGGCTCCGGCGGTGACTGGTATATTCATAATGGGCTCGCTTGCGCAGGAGCAAAGCGGCAGGCAGGCATAGGCCGGCGGCAATACGGCGCGAGCCGCCGCCCTCCAGGTAATGCCGGTTATTTGTAACATGCTATTTCCCCCGCCGCTTGCGATTTTACGCGCTAGTGAAAGGCCGGTCTAAAGGGCTGTCAATGAGGCGAGGGCTGTAGGCGGGGCCAGCGCGCTATGTATGCTAACTCTTTATGTTGTAAGGAATTACGATTTCAGCCCTGAAAAATGTGCGCAAGCTAATTCCTTATGTTATAAGAAATTAGAAATCATAGCGCACTGGCCTTGGGGCTTGAGGGCGTATTTTTTCAGCCGCCGCGGAGCCTCCCGGTTTTGGACGGGGCGCCTGCGGACCCGCGGCTTCCCCCTGGCCGGTCTTTTGTCAAAACGCGGTAATCCGCGGGCACTAGCCGGGGCGCCATAAGTTGTCGATACTATAGCCATGATAAATAGGCATACATTCACATATTGTTTTGGTTCCGGCCTTCCGGCCCGGCGGATAGGCGCTTTGTGCGCGTTTTTCATCCTGGCGGCCTGTTTTGGGGGGGCGCTTGCTTCCCAGGAAAACCGGCGCAATCCGTCCAAGCCGGGTACGGCGGAAGCCGGGGCCGGGCAGCCGGAGACCCAGGCTCTTATGCTGCGGATATCCCAGGCCCTATCCCAGGGCGATTTTAACCAGGCCCTGGCGCTTTTTGACGCTATTCCCGCTCCCAACGCGGAATCAGCGGAGATCAGGATGGTAAAAGCCTCGGTTCTCGCCTCAGCGGGAAAATACGACGAGGCCCGGGGCTTGTTGAACGGCCTTATCGCCCTGGAACCGGATAACGTGGACGCCCTGCTGGTTTTGGCGGAGATCGAGGGGCTGGCGGGCCGGGACCGGGAGCGCCGGGCGCTTTTGGAGCGGGTTGTTAAGAAGGACCCCGCCCATGCGGAGGCCCTGACGGCCCTGGGCGCTTTGGGGATGCGGAGCCATTCCTATAAAAACGCGGCCTCTTTTTTTGACCGGGCGCTTCAGGCCGATCCGGCGCGCCGGGAAGCCCTTTTGGGCCGGGCTCAGGCCCACCGGCATCTTAAGGAAACGAAGAACGCGGAGGCCCTGCTGAACAGGGCGCTTGCCCTGCATCCCCAATGGGCGCCCCTTTGGAGCGAGCGGGCCCGGCTTTACCGGAGCGGGGGGCGTCATCAACAGGCCCTCGCTGATTTTGACCGGGCCCTGGCCCTGGAGCCGGATAACTACTGGACCGCCATAGACCGGGGTCTGATACTGCTGGACCTCAACCAAAAGGCCGATGCCCTGGTTCAATTTGAAAAGGCCAAGCCCCTTAATCCCAATAACTTTTTGGCCTATGTGTATACCGCGGGTATAAAGGACGAATTCCGGGATTTTGCCGGGGCTGAACGGGATTACGCGGCCGCGGCCCGCTTAAAGCCGGAGTATTACTTTGCCTTTGAGGGGCTTGGGGTGCATAGGATGCTGCGAAAAGATTGGGCCGCGGCCCGGGACGCCTTTCTAAACGCCTATCAGCAGGCGCCCCAGGAGTATGGATACGCCCTGCTGGCGGCCATGAACTGGATGCGGGCGGGAAAGCCCTCTGATCCAAAACAATTTTTGGAGGGGGAGCTGAAAAAGGCAAAACGGAGTTCCGCTGAATGGTATTTGTTCCGCCTTTATTATGATCTGGCCGGGGATACGGATACCATCGCCCAGATTGCCAAAGAAAAAAGTCTGGATACCAAAGCCCGTATGCTCTACTATTTGGCCAATTTCTATGATATCCGGGGGAATAAAACCCTGGCGGATAAATACTTTTTGGAGTTCCGGGAGATGAACCGGATGATGATCCTTGAATGGCGGCTGAACGAATGGGCCTTGGAAGACCGGGGCTTGGCCGCCCTCCCCCAACAGTAACTTGGGGGGGCGGGGGGCGCTACGGCGCTTTCCGCTTCAATCGCTTGCGCGGGCCGGGGGCGCCGCCCCCGGAACCCCCGCTGGGAGGCCGAAAGGCCCCCCAGACCCCTCATAAAAAGTTTATATGCGCTGGCCCTGCCGGTCCTCCCTTTAGTTGTTGACAGTGGCGGCGCCCCCGTTTTTATTTACTATTCCCGATCCGGTTTACCGGGCGAATCACTCCCCGGACTATGCGGAATACATCCCAGCGGTTTCCCTCCCGGTTGGGGGGGACGGTGAAGGTATTGAGCAGTTGATCGTTCTTATACAAACGAACCGTCGCGCCGGAGTTTGCAAGGGACCGGGACTCGTCCGCGTTCCGGCTGGTAAAGTCCAGCACATAGGCGTTGTAGGTTTCCGCGGCTTCGACCGTTTGGAGGGTGATGGTTTCCGGCCCGTAGGCATGGTCTTCGTCCCGGTTTAAGCGGGCGGTTCCATCATCCGCCGCGCCGGAGTCCCGGGGGGAAATATGGTAGCCCTTGACCTTTTCAAGGTGCAGGTCCAGGTCCGCCGGCTCGTTGTTCCAGTCCAGCACAATCCGGTACGCGCCGTCTTCCAGGATAGGGGAAAGGGAAAAGCGGCGGTTGGAAAGCTCGCCGGAACTATAGCTCAGGGCGATCATGGCGGTAATAAAACCCGGCTTAGAGCAGATAAGCGTATAGTTCCCATCAGGGGCATTCCGGGGAAGGGCGATGTACCCGTCCTGGCCGGTGGTGAAGTCTCCGATGCCGTGGATTGCTATCCGGGCGGCGGCCAGGGCGCTTCCGTCCAGGGCGTTGACAAACCCCAGGGAGATTTCCTGGCTGGAGGGCTGCCGGACGCTAGGGCCGCCGCTTTGCCGGGAGCCGCCGCGGTTTCCAGAGGGCGGCTGGTTTTGGGCCCGCCCAGCCTGGCGTCCGCTGGCGCTTTGGGCTGTTCGCTGGCTTTGGCTGGAGTATCCCCCGCCGGCAAAGGTTTGCGGCTCGGCGCTTTGCTTGGGCTTGGTATCGGCTTGGGGCCCCGGCGGGTTCTGGCGGCTCCGGGCCGGCGGCGCGGCGCTTTGCTTGGGCTTGGCGTTGGCTTGGGGCCGCGGCTGGTTCTGGCGGCTCCGGGCGGGCGGCGCGGCGCTTGGGGCCGCCGGACTATCCTGGGCTTTCCCGGACTGTCCGCTTTGCGCCGGGGCCCGGCGCGGCTGCGGGTTTTTGGCTGGCGTTCCGGTCCGGCTTGCGGGCGGTTTGCCGTCCTGTCGCAGGGCCGCCAATGCTTCTTGCAGGGCCTTTACCTCTTCACGTAAGGCCCAGGCTGGACAATCCTCTGAACAGCCGCCGGCGTTCCGCTCTGTTCCGCCCGGTTTGGCCTGGCCGCTCCGGTTTTGGCCGAAGGCTCCCGTGCCGGCCAAGCCTCCAGAGAGCAGTATGATAAACATTATAAGGGTAAATTTTTTCATGACGCCCCAGTATAGCGGAAAAACAGGCCCTAGGGAAGCCGTGAGCCCTCTTTATTCAATAAAATCTTTAGGGTATACTAACCATTCCATCCAGCGGCGGCTGGGTCCATGCCGGCGCTGCCTGGAAAGGCGTGGTAATGGGGTAAAACGTGGCTGTAAAAAAGACTGAACTGTACCGCTCCCTGTGGGCGGGCTGCGACAAACTGCGCGGCGGCATGGACGCTTCCCAGTACAAGGACTATATCCTCACCCTGCTCTTTGTCAAGTATGTCTCTGACCGGTTCAAGGACGAAATATATGGCGATATAAAAATTCCCAAAGGCGGCGGTTTTGATGACATGGTTTCTCTGATCGGGGACAAAAACATCGGCGAAAAAATGGATAAGGTCATAGCAAAACTCGCTGAAGCCAACAAGCTGCGCGGGGTAATCGACAACGCCCATTTTAATGATGAAACCAAGATGGGAAAGGGTCAGGAAATGGTTGATAAACTTTCCGGCCTTATCGCCGTATTCCGCAGGCCCGAATTGGACTTCAAGAACAACCGCGCCGGCAATGATGACATTATTGGTGACGCTTACGAATACCTGATGCGGAACTTTGCCACGGAAAGCGGCAAAAGCAAGGGGCAGTTTTACACCCCGGCGGAAGTTTCACGAATTCTGGCGCAAGTTACCGGCATTGACCAGGCAGCCAATCGTAACATTACTGTCTACGATCCGGCCTGCGGTTCTGGTTCGCTTTTAATCCGCGCCGCTGATGAAGCCCCTTTCCGGGTTGCCATTTACGGACAGGAAAAAGACATTGCCACGGCGGGGCTTGCCAAAATGAACTTTGTTTTGCATAACAAGGCGGAAGGAGATGTTGCGGGTAATCACAGCACTTTTTCCGCTCCCCAATATTTTGAAGACGGCGATGATAAGACCACCCTGCGCCAGTTTGACTTTATCGTAGCCAATCCCCCGTTCTCCATGAAAAACTGGACTGACGGCTTTGTGGACT
Organism: Treponema sp.; assembly: GCA_031279975.1. GTDB lineage: Bacteria > Spirochaetota > Spirochaetia > Treponematales > Breznakiellaceae > JAITHL01. The sequence continues at coordinate 5,233 of JAITHL010000139.1, forward strand.
ATGGCCGGTTTGACGGCTATGGCGCGCGCCCGCCTGAAAAAAACGGCGACTATGCCTGGCTGCTGCATATCTTAAAATCCCTCAAACGAAAAGGGAAAGCCGCCGTCATCCTTCCCCACGGCGTTTTGTTTCGCGGGAACGCCGAGGCAACGATACGGCAAAATATTATTGACCGGGGCTATATCAAGGGAATTATCGGACTGCCCGCCAACCTTTTCTATGGAACCGGAATCCCCGCGTGTATCATTGTTATCGATAAAGAAGACTCAGAGCGGCGCAAGGGTATTTTTATGATCGACGCCAGCCGTGACTTTATCAAGGACGGCAATAAAAACCGGCTGCGGGAGCGTGATATTTATAAAATCGTTGCCACATTCAGGGAACAGATTACGGAGGAAAAATATTCCCGCTTTGTGCCCATAGCCGAGATTCGAGGCAAAAACGATTACAACCTCAATATTCCCCGTTATATTGATTCAAGCGGGAGTGAAGACCCGCACAGTATAGAAGCGCACCTTCACGGCGGCATTCCCGCGTATGATGTTGACGGAATGAAAAAATACTGGGATGTTTTTGGCAATCTTAAAGGCGCGCTGTTTGCGCCCCTGCGGGAGGGATTTTACCAATGCGCGGTCAGCAAAGACGAGGCGCGCCATGCGGTGTATTCTGACGCCGAATTCAGCCGTTACGCGGATAAAATTGACAACGGGTTTGATAAATGGAAAAAACAGGTAAACAGCGCGCTCTGTTCTATAAACAGCAGCACAAAGCCCAAGTATCTGATAAGCGATCTTGCTAACGCGATTCTTAAAGCATACCAAAGAATAACCCTGATAGATAAGTACGATGTCTACGAGGTACTGCTTGCCTACTGGCGGGATGTCATGGCCGATGATGTTTTTATCATCATGCAGGACGGCTACAAGGCGGCAAAGGAATGGGAAAATATCGTTGAAATAACCGAATCCGGCAAGAACAAGGGCAAGGAAAAAAATACCGGCTGGGAAGGAAAGCTCATTCCCCGGGCTGTCATAACAGAGGAATATTTCCATGATGAGCAGCAAGCGATAGATGAAATAGCGGCGCTGGCGGCTCAAAAACAAATTGAGCTTGACGAAACGATAGAAAACGCCGAAGACGGCTCTGTTATCAACGATGTGCTGAAAGATTCAGGCGGCCTTGACCTTGGGGCGTTAAAGGCGCGGCTAAAAGACGAATCCCTTGCCGGCGAAGACCGCGCCGCGCTGGAAAATTTACTGGAGAAAAAGACAAGCGCCGCTGAACATAAAAAGACGCTGGATGAACTAAAGAAAATCCTTGAACAAAAGGTAAAAGCGCAATACGGCGCGTTAAAAAACGATGCAATTCTTGAGCTGCTGGTCAACAGAAAATGGTATCATGCTATTTACCAGGGCATTGACGCGCTGTACACGGTAATTTCCCACACCATCGCAAACCGCGTAACAGAACTCGCCGCCCGCTATGACGAACCCCTGCCGGTTATTGCCGAAAGGGCGGCGGCTTATGAAATCAAAGTAAGATCCCACCTGGAAAAGATGGGGTTTACATGGTAAAACCAGGTAATTCTGAAATCATTATGTACAAGACCCCCGGCGGGCACACCAAAATAGACGTGCGTTTGGAAGGTGAAACCCTATGGCTGACCCAGGCGCAAATGGCGCAATTGTTTGGACGGGATACAAGCGTCATATCGCGGCATATCAAGAACATTTTCTCTGAAGGGGAACTGGATATAAAAAGCAATTTGCAAAATCTGCAAATTGCAAATTCGGATAAACCGGTAACATTTTACACACTTGACGTTATTATTGCGGTGGGGTATCGCGTCAAATCGAACCGGGGCACTCAATTTAGGCAATGGGCAACGGCTGTTTTGCGCGAGTATTTGCAAAAAGGCTTTGCCTTGAACGATGAGATACTGAAAAGCTCAGGCGGCGGGCTTATTGGAAAGAACTCCTTGACCGTATCCGAGACATCCGCGCCAGCGAGAAAGTTCTGTACCGGCAAATCCTTGACCTCTACGCTACCAGCATGGATTATGATGCCTCAAAAAAGGAAACTTTTGAGTTTTTCAAAATCGTGCAGAATAAATTGCATTACGCGGCCAGCGGGCATACGGCAAGCGAAATTATTTTTGACCGCGCCAATGCGGGTTTGCCGTTTATGGGTTTGACGGCATTCAAAGGCAGCCGCCCTCTTAAAGCTGAGGTTACGGTCGCAAAAAATTACATGACGGAAAAGGAACTGTTTGCGCTCCGGCGTATGGTCAGCGCTTTTTTTGACATGGCTGAATTAAAAGCGGAACGGCATGAACCGATGTATATGAAGGATTGGCTCCGGACCCTTGATACGTTTTGCCGTGATTTTGGCATGGGGGTTTTGGAAAATGCCGGTTCGGTAAGCCATACCGAAGCGGCAGAAAAAGCCCGCCGTGAATATGATACGTACCGTGCGCAGTTGCCCGATGATTTAAGCGATGTGGAAAAAGCATATCTTGAAAACTTAAAGCAGATGCAGAAGAAACTCAAAGCCGGAGCCAAGAGCGATGAGTGAAGACAAGGTAGATCAGGCAGTGCCGGAGGGGTGGAAAATCGTTAAGTTAGGCGATCGAGCCAATATCTTTCGAGGCGGATCGCCGCGTCCAATACAAGCATATCTGACAACATTATCTACCGGAATAAACTGGATAAAAATCGGCGATGTTGAACCAGAAGCCAAATACATTAATGCAACTAACGAGAAAATTATACCAGAAGGCGCAAGCCATTCGAGGGAAGTTAAAAAAGGGGACTTCGTTCTTTCAAATTCAATGAGTTTTGGCCGTCCGTATATTTTGAACATTAACGGCTGTATACATGACGGATGGCTTGTAATACAAGATTACCAAAATAATTTTGATCAACATTATCTTTATTATGCCTTGTGTTCCGATTTTACTATGATTCAATACAAAGGCATGGCGGCTGGGAGCAGTGTACAAAATCTTAGTAAAGAAAAAGTGGCTGACGTGGTTCTCTTAAAACCTCCTCTCCCCGAACAACACGCCATAGCCGAAACCCTGTCCGGCATGGACGAATATATCGCCTCGCTGGAAAAGCTGATAGCCAAGAAAAAAGCCATTAAACAAGGCGCGATGCAGGAACTTCTAACCGGCAAGCGGCGGCTGCCGGGATTTGATGGAGAGTGGGTAAATTTTTATCTTTCTAAAAACTCTATTGTTAAAGCAAGAATTGGTTGGCAGGGTTTAACAACGGCAGAGTATAGCAATGAAGGTTATGCTTTTTTAGTTACAGGAACTGATTTTATGGATGGTAGAATCGACTGGAATAGTTGTTATTATGTCGATAAATTACGTTATGACCAAGATGTAAATA
>JAITHL010000153.1 GCA_031279975.1 Treponema sp.
GAACCATTAGGGAGTTTTGGGCAACGCCCAAAACTCCAGGCCGAGTGGAGTTTTGCCAAAGGCAAAACTCCGAGGCAATCCGGCAACGCCGGATTGCCCGCCCCCCGGTCCCCCCTTAAGTTGTTGCCAGCGGTTGACAAGCCCCCCTGAAGGGCATACCATGAGGCTCTTAGGGAAGCGCTGTCCGCGTTATACGGCGGCGGCCAAACAAGGAGGTCCTTTATGAAAAACGTTAAGGATGTATACAGGGACTTTTACACCGTAGACGACGCCATCAATTTTGATTTTGCTACGGTAAAAAACCTGCAAGAGACCTATTCCAACAAGCTCAAGGTAGCGCTGTCGGGGGGCAAGTATTTCAAAACCGCGGACAACGCCTCGTTTATCGACCATGCGGGGAATAAGCATGTTGATATGATGGGCGCGGTGGGGGTTATGACCGTGGGGAACAACAACCCCTTTATCTGGGAACAGATCGAAAAGGTCTTCAAGGCCAAGAACTACATGATGGGCGCCATATCCTACCATAATGTGGCCGCGGCTTTTTACCGGAACCTGGCGCTGACCACCCCCGGCCAAAAGCTGACCAAGGCCCAGATTGCCGGCGGCGGCGCGGAGGCCATTGAGGGGGCCATCAAGCTCTGCATGATCGCCAACCGGGGCAAGCCGGAGAAGACCAAGCTGCTCGCCACCCTCAACGCCTTCCACGGCAAAACTTCCGGCGCGGTTTCGGTGGGCGGCAAGGACACCTGGCAGGCATATCAGGGCAGGCTGCTGCTGAATCAGATAACCCACATCCCCTTCAACGATGTGGAGGCCCTGAAAAAAGAGCTCTCCAGCGGCATCTACCAGGGCTTTGTGGTGGAGCCCATCCAGGGCGAAGGGGGGGTGCACGTTGCCACCAACGAGTTTATGCGGACCGCCCGGGAATACTGCGACCAATACGGCACGATATTCGTGGCCGACGAAATTCAAACCGGCTGCTGCCGCACCGGCAAGTTCTGGGCCAGCGAATGGTCCGGCGTTATTCCCGATGTTATCACCTTCGGCAAGGGCATATCCGGCGGCCTCATCCCCCTGGCGGGCTACATCGCCAAGGCTGAAATCTACGACGCGGCCTATGGAACCCCTGAAACCGCCTTCCACCACACCGCCACCTACCAGGGCAACGCCATTGCCTGCGCCGCGGGGATAGCCGCGATCCAGTACATGATCGAAAACGATCTTTGTTCCGCCGCCCTGGAAAAAGGAAAGATCATCCAGGACGCCATGCTGGCGGCCCAGAAAAAATACCCCGGGATCATCAAGGAAGCGCGGGGCCGGGGCTGCCTTATCGGCGTGGAATTCGAGCCGGTCAAGGATTCGTTGAAAGAAAAATACGGCGAAAACTGGGCCATGGAATGCGAGCGTTACTTCTCCGAGGAATTCCGCATCCAGATCATGCACTCCTTCAATAACCCCAAGGTCTTCCGCTGGCTGCCGCCGCTGACGGCCCCGCAAGCAGACATCGGCTACGCGATCAACGCTTTCAACAAATCAGTGGAGCATGTGTATCAGCTTGCCCAAGGGTAGCGCCGATGCGCGTACCCAGGGGTAGGGGGCGAAAGGCACGGTCAACAACTTAAGGGGAGGGGCGGCCCCCGGCTGGGGCGTTGCGGCGCTATCCGGCTTCGCAGGATAGGGCGGATGGAGTTTGCGCGGAGCGCAAACTCTCAAGCCAAAACCGCCCGGCGGCTTTGGCAGCCCCTGCGGAGAAAGGGGGTAGGGCGCTGCCGCGTAGGAGGCGTACCCGGGGATACGCGACTTCCCCCTCTTATATTCTTAAGTTGTTGACCGTGGATTTATTCCCCCGCATACGAAGATATTTCAAGAAGAAATCTTCGATACATCGGGGCTTGTCTTTATTACCGGAAATTCTTTTTGTTTACCAGTAAATTCTTTTACCGCCATTTTATATACCATTACATTTTTTAATGCTTCTTCGGTAAAATCATATTCCGCTTCTTTTCCGGTTTGATGACGCATTATTTTATTTAAGCCGTTATTCTTTTCTTCTTTGGTTTCCAATAGTATTATTTCCCCAAAACCTATTATGCTTTTAAATGCGCAGCTATATTTACACGCCTTTTCTCCTTCAATTAACGCGACATCGCAATCAACTTCAAAACACGCCTTGTTATTGTTTTTTATAATGGCGGCTTTTTTACCTTCCAGGGCGCTGTGAAAAAATAACGTCAAGGCGCTATTTTCAAAACTATATCCATAATTTAAGGGTATAATATACGGCTTGTTATTTTCCGATAAACCGAGCCTGCAAACCTTGCATTTATGTATAATAGCTATTTTATCCGCTGTATTTACAATTTCCTTGTCTGTTCTCCTCATAAGATTCTCCTTAGTGTATAGGGGCTGTTCCAAGGGGGCGCGCAAAGGCCGGGGGCCGGCTTGCCGGCTTCTCCGCCTTTGCGGTTAGATTTCCGGTTTAATCCGGGCGTTCCTCAATTTTTGTATCTCCATATAGACCTCTAACCGGTGATACTAAATCACGGTTAAATATTTTTTGGGAAATTTGGGACATAACGCCCTTTGCAAACAGTTCCTCCAAGGCGCTGTTCAGCGCCTCCGTGAGGGCGTCATTCCCTTTTTTTAGACAAATACCGGTATATTCATTGGAAGGCCCCCGCCAAATTACTTCAACAGGACTCTTTTCTTTTCCCGCGTAATAAGACGCGGCGATGTTGTCAACCACAATAATATCAACCCTTCCCAATGCAAGGCCCGCAAAACAATTGAGTATCTTGTCATAGGAATAGGAAGTAAACCGTACGCCCCGGCCGCTCAATTTTCCGGTAAAATACTGGGCCGTGGTATCGCCTTGATAACAAACGCTCTGTCCCGCAATGTCTTCGGGTTTCTCAATTTTCAAGCCGGAACCTTTGAACGCCGCTATGGTTATGGAACTAGCAATGCATGGCCTCGTGAAATTGTACCGCCTTTGCCGTTCGGGTAAAATAGTAATATTAACGGCAATATCATACTTATTGGCATCCAAACTTGCCATAATACCCTCCCAGGCGGTACTACATATGCCACCTCCAGTCCCAGCCTTTCCGCCAAAGCCTTGGTTAGATCGATATAAGAGTTTTGCCATCGGCGGCGTAATATTCCATAGACGGATACCCAATTTCAACGCCAACGGAAAGCGCGCCCTCTTCAAGGGTAAGACCGCGTTTTTGCCGCGTCAGTTTTGCGCATCCACTGGACAAAATACCGAGTGTAAAAACAAAAAGCACTACTTTTCAAGCCGCCTTCATTATTGTTTATTATAGCCCCTCTACAACCCTAGAAAAGCGCTGATGAGCGTCAAGTTAATCAACGCCGCCCTAGATGATACAATACAACTTTTCATTTTTTTTCAAGCGGGGCGGGGCAAAACAGGCCGGGTTTTGTGCCGCCTTGACATACCAGCGCCGGCCCCAAGGGAGGCCACGGTCAACAACTTATGAGATTAGCGGAGGGCAAGCCTCCCGCGCTCCGAACCCTCCGGGTTCTCCGCTACCCCCCATGCGGGGGCTGTCAAAGCCGCTCTGCGGCTTTGGCTTGAGAGTCTGCGCGCCGCGCAAACTCTATCCGCGCTATCCGGCTTCGCCGCAACGTCCCCGCCGGATGGGGCCGGTCCCCCACCCTATAGGCTTAAGTTGTTGATAGCGCAAGGGAAGCCCCTTGCTACAGCCTGATGTTGAGCCGCTCCAGTTCCCGCCGGCCTGTTTCCATAAGCTGGTCCAAGGGCAGCGCGTCCGGGTCGTATTCAATGAGGATGCTTCCGGTACGCGGATTCACTTCCACCGCGGTTATCCCCGGATTTGCCATAATCCGCGTATATGCCTGCTCCGCCACGGCTTTGTTTTTTAGCTCCTTAAACCGGAGCCGGACCCGTCCGGGCGAAAAACTCACGATCATTGCTTTGCCTCCGGTAAAAAAAGACGCATGGCGTTCAGGCTCAAGGCAAGGGTGGTAAGATTATGGAGCCAGACTGAACGGCTGCCGCCCGCGCCGCCGGATACCGGATTTTCCAGCAGCCCCATGAGGATGAAGAAGCTGTTCAGGACTATCGCGGCCCGGGTATTGGCATGAATACGCCCTATCACCCGTTGGGCCATGAGCCGGGCTATTACCAGGGGGTAGAGGCTCGATTCCTTGAGGGTGATGTCCGCGACTTCCCGGGCCAGGTCGGCGCCGTCTTTCATGGCGATCCCCACATCCGCGGCGCTCATGGCGGGAGAATCGTTCATGCCGTCCCCCACAAAGGCGACGGTCCGGCCCCGTTCCCGTAAATACGCGACCATGGCGGTCTTATCCTGGGGCAGCAGTTCCCCCCGGCCCCCGTCAAGGGAAAGCTCCTGGATGATCCGCTCAGCGGTTTTTTGGTTGTCCCCGGAAAGCAGATATATCCATTTAACGCCCAGGGAACGGAGCATGGCGACCACCTCCGGCGCTTCAGGCCGCAGGGGGTCTTTTATCAAGAGCAGCGCGGCCAGCTTCTTTTCCTGGGCAAGATACAACACGGAACAGCCCTCCTGGGCCGCCGCTTTTTCATCCTCCCCGGCAAGGGAAAGATCGACCCCCTCGTCTTCGCCGATAAAATGCCGGGAGCCGATAACCGTGTGCTTCCCCTGGTAGGCGGAGGCGACGCCGTGGGCGGCGATATACTTGACCTGGGAATGTTCTTCCCGGTGCCGGACGCCCCGGGCAAGGGCTTCGGCCACCACCGCTTTGGCTACCGGATGGGGAAAATGCTCCTCCAAACAGGCGGCGATCTTCAATGCCGAGGTTTCGGAAAACCCGTCGTAGGGGATGATCCGCGCAAGGGCCGGGGAAGCCTGGGTGAGGGTCCCGGTTTTATCGAACACCACCGTATCCACAGCGGCAAATTTTTCCATGGGCGCGCCGCCCTTAAAGAAGACGCCGTTCCCCAGCCCTTCCCGGATGCCCGTGAGGAAGGCCAGGGGGGTGGCGAGTTTGATGGCGCAGGAATAGTCCACCGACAGAACCGCCGCTGTTTTCCGGAAGTTCCGGGAAAAAAGCCAGGTAAGGGCCGCGGCGGCAAAGGTAAAGGGAACCGCCCGGCCGGCGGCCCGGTTGGCTTTGATTTCCGTATCCGCCTTTGCCCCTTCGGAATCTTCAATAAGCTGAATGATCCGCTCGTACCGGGTATCCGCCCCCTTCTTGAGGGTCCGGACGAGCAGCTCGCCCTCCTCAATAACGGTTCCCCCGTGTATGCTTGAGCCGGGGACCTTTTCGACCCCCAGGGGCTCGCCGGTCATGGCCGCCTCGTTTACCAGGGCCCTGCCTTCAAGCACCTCGCCGTCTATGGGAATCAGCGCGCCGGTCCGGAGTATTACCCGGTCCCCCGGGCGCAGCAGATCGAAGGGAAGCTCCCGGTCGAGGCCCGCTTCCGGGCGGACCCACACGGAGGCGGGCTTGAGGGAAAGGGCGGCGGTCAGGTTTTTCCGGGACCGCTGTTTTGCCCATGCCTCAAGGTACTCCCCGGTTTTCAAGAGCATGATCAGGGTTGAGGCGGCCTTGGTATTCCCCTGGGCAAGGGACGCGCCGATGGCCGCGGCGTCCAGAACCGGCACATCCAGGCGCGGACGGGCAAGGGATTTGAGGGCCGCGGCAAAAAAGGGCAGGGAGCCAAGGACCGTAACCGCGGGTTTTAAGGCCGGGGGGGTCAAGGCGCGGACAAGCTGGTAGGCGATATACGACCATACCGGCTCCTCCCGCCGGGCCGCGGGCCGCCGCAGCAGGTAGGGCGCGGCGTCAAGGTCCGCCAGCCCCTGCCGCGTCTGGGCTTCCGATCCCGCGGCCCTATCGTAGTACAGTAAAATACCGCCGGTCCGGGGATTGAGGGAAACCTGTTTTACCCCCCTAATCGCGCCCAATTCCTGGGCAAGGCCCGCGGTATCATAACGGTTAAGCGCGCCGGGCTTGACACGGAACCGCAGACGGCCCGGCAGGGAATGAACAAGAACGGCGCGCATGGCGCCTACGCCTCTTTGGGGGACGCGGCTTTCCGCTTGGCGTCGGCCTCGGCGATCAGGTCCTCCGCCGATTCCTTAACCAGTTCCGCCGTCTCCATGGCCTTATCCCGCAAATCCATCACGCCGCCCAAGGTCTTGGCGCAGATATCCCGAATCTCCTTGGCGTTTTTGTACACCAAAGCGCCCGCTACCGCCCCGCCTAAAAACGCGAGGCCGTACTTCCACCAGTTGTTCATCCTAAACTCCTTTTGCCAGTTGTTAGCCTGGACTTATATCCAACAGTAGCATGTTCTAACAGAAGGATCAAGCGCTTTTTCGCCCAGCCGCCGGAGGTCTGGGCGCCCGCTGCCAACATCACTGTCAACAACTTAAGGGGAACCGGAGGGCCTTTCGGCCCCCCGGCGGGGGCGTTGCGGCCCCCCGGCCCCCCGGCGCGCAGCCTTCTTGACCTGTTTCTATTTTTCCGCCTAAATAGTGTCTGTCCATACCGTTTATGGACAGACACTAACCAATGGGCTTCCTTCCTTCCATTCATTCTTTAACGCCAACTGAAGGGGTGGTTGAAGTAAGGCAAACCAGAACACAGGAGGTTCCTATGGGTTTTTTAGGTCTTTGCCTTCTCTTTGTGGGCATAACTCTCATCATGAACGGCGTCGCGGCGCTCTCGCGCTGGGACGCGAAAACCACGGCTTTTATCAATCTGGTAACAGGATCAATACTGGTGATTGGTAATTTTATCGGATTGCTTAGGGCGGATGTTTTGTTGGACTACAACAACGCGGCGGGCGGCTTTCTGTTCGGCGTAACCTATCTGTTCATCGCGGCAAACCATCTTTTAAAGCTGGATTTACGCGCCTTCGGCTGGTACAGTATGGGGGTAGCCGTGTTCGCGGCGGTCAGTACGGCGGTCTGCGTCCACGGCGGCGCGGTTCCGCTCGGCATACTCTGGGCCGCCTGGGCGGTTTTGTGGTTCGAAGGCTTTTTGCAGCTCGGCCTGAACATAAAAGCGCTTGGCAAAATATTTCCCTGTTTAAGCATACTGGAGGGGATATTCGCGGCCGGCGGCCCCGGGGTGTTTATGCTCTTCGGCTGGTGGTAAGGGGGCGGCGCGCGCGGATTTTTCACCGCTAGGGCAACGCTGATTGCCGGTAACAAAATCCGCGTTAATCCGTGTCGAACCGAAGGTTCGCAATCCGCGGACCCTTATTCCCAGGACCACTGATTGCGCTGATTGCCACAGATTACCGCTGATTGCCGGTAACAAAATCCGCGTTAATCTGCGTTAATCTGCGTAATCCGTGTTAATCCGCGGACCCTTTTGATACCGCCGGATCGCCCCCCGGTTCGCGGCGCGGGCCGCCGGGCGGCGTATCAGGGAGCGGCTTGCTCCGGCGTTTTAGGCGGCGGCGACCAGGCCGTTCTGAGCCCGATGGTGAAAGAAATGCCCGGCATGTGGTAGCTGGCGAATGATTCATAGTGGGCGTTCAGGAGGTTGCGGGCCGACGCGAAAAGCGTGATATACTTACCGGCGTTCTGGTTGACCGTGACGTTTACCACGCAGTGGGGATCAAGGACCATCTCATTTAAGGTGTCCGCATAGCGGGTGGATTCGTAATGGGCCGACGCCATAAGGGAACCGCTTTTCCAATCCAGGTCGAAGGAACCGCCTATGATATGGGTGGGCATATAGGGAATACGAAAACTGTCTTCAAATCCAAGGTCCCCCGATAAGAGCCAACTGTACTGGAATTGATAGCTTGCGCCGATTTTGACGGCGCTTATGCCCCGCTTATTAACCTTGAAGACGAACTTAGGCCGCGCGTCAAAGCCCGCGAACCACGCGACGCCCACGTTTTCAGGGGACCAGCGCCCGCCGGAGCTTTTTACCCAGTGAATCGAATCCTCCGTGTATTGACCGTAGACCGTGCTCTCCAGGGTAAAAATATCCCCCAGGGCAAGTTCTCCGGTCAGGTCCGCCCCCCAGCCGTCTTCGGGTTTAAGGTTGGGGTTGCCCACAAATACGCTGTCCAGGCTGCGGTAGTAGAGATCATCAAAGTCGGGAAACTTAAAGCTGCGGAAGTAATTGTTCTTGACCGTGAAGTTATCCAGGAGTTCCCAGCGCAGGCCGATCTTGGGGACCGCCACGGCCTCCCGGGTGTCCGTGGAGCCCTTGACGGACGCGATAAGCATGAGGGGTTCCAGGGGCTTCCACTCGCCGGTGATATAGACCCCCCCTTGGTTCCCGGTCTTAACCGGTTTGGTTTCAGTAACACTATCGGTATTGATATACAAAAAACGCCAGTCTATGCCTGAGCGCAGGGTTAGGGCGTTTGAAGGGTACCAATTCCAGCGGTTAATCGCGGTAAGGTAGTGATCGTAACTGGAAATATCAACGCCGTAGTTTGTTATGGAGGTCTGATAGGTGAGGGAGGCTTCCGCGGCTAGATCATCCCGGAAGGCCGCCGGCGCGTTAAGCATGATGTTTTCGGTGATCTGCAAATCCGTAGCCAGCGCGCTGCCTGTGGAGTTCATGGTAACGGGAAAATTGCGGCGCGCGTAGTAGAACTTGGTATCCGAAAG
>JAITHL010000212.1 GCA_031279975.1 Treponema sp.
TCTACCCGCGCTGACCGGCTCCGCCGGATCGCGCCGACCCCCCCCCGCGGGGGGGGTCCGGCGTCGCGCACCCACCGGGGAGTTTTGGGCAAGGCCAAAAACGCCAGGGCCGGGCGGAGTTTTGCCTTTAGCAAAACTCCGAGGCAATCCGGCGTTGCCGGATTGCCCGCCCCCCGCCCGCCCCCCCTTACAAACGGCGTTGCGCGGCAGCGCCCTGCCTCCTCAGCTTGCCCCCTAGCTATATTCAAAGCGATCCGGCACAATAGGGGCTATGGGGTATCCAATAGTTCCAGCCCGCCGGAAGGCCCGCGCGGTTTTGGGTTTGCTGCTTTGCCTGGCGGCCCCCCGCTCCTTTGCCCAGGAAGCGGCGCGGGACCGGGGGGATTATCTTACCCTCAAAATAGCGGTCATGGGTCCGGGGGATGAGCTGTACTTTTGGTGGGGGCATATCGCCCTTATCATTGAAGACGGTCTCAGCGGCCAAAGCCGTTTTTACGACTACGGGCTTTTTTCCTTTGAGAACGAACATTTTTTCGTCAACTTTGCCTTCGGGCGCCTCCTCTATAGCTGCGGCGCCTCCCCGACGGACCGGAATATCGCGGCCTACCGGCAAACCAACCGGGATGTTACGATCTACACCCTGGATTTGCCGGCGCCGGTTAAAGAAAATATCCGCGCCCTCGCGGAAAAGGACGTGCTTCCGGAAAACCGGAATTATTATTACCACCATTTCCGGGATAATTGCTCCACCCGCATACGGGACCTCCTGGACGCGGGACTGGACGGCCAGCTGCAAGCCGCCTGGGGAAACGCGCCGGGACGCTTTACCCTGCGGCAGCATGTCCGGCGGCATACCTGGTTCAGCCCCTTTTTTGATTGGATACTCAATTTCTGGATGGGCCAGGGTATTGACGCCCCCATCACCGTGTGGGACGAGATGTTCCTTCCCCAGGAAGTGGGCCGGCGGATCGAGGATTTTTACTATACCGACCATTACCGGGAACCCCCGGAAGGGCAAACCGGCCGTCTGAAAAAACTGGTCTCCCAGGTGGAAACGCTCAACCGGGCGGTAGACCGGCCCCCGGTGTTGGCGGCCCCCCGGAACCAGTGGTCCCGGCATCTGGGGCTGGGACTGGGGATAGCCGGCCTGTGCTGGCTGTTCCATGGGATACGCCGGAAGCGGGACCGCATCGGGCGGCTTTGCCTCGGCGTCATCCAGAGCTGCCTGGGCCTCTTCTTCGGAGCCGCCGGGTCCGTCCTTTGTTTTATGATCCTCTTTACCAACCATGATTATACCTACCACAACAGCAACCTGCTCTACGTCAACCCCTTGCTCCTCGCGGCGCTCCCCCTGGGGATACGTATGATCCAAAAGAACAGGGCGGAAGGGCGGCGGGCGGAGCGGCTTTTGGGCTTCCTGTGGCTCTTGGTCTTCCTGGGCGGGCTTATCAGCATGGCCGTCAAAGTCCTCCCCTGGTTCTACCAGCAAAACCAGGCAACCCAGGCCCTGGTCCTGCCCTTCGCCCTCAGTTTGGGGATCATCCCCTTGCTGTCCCGCCGCGAAGCCCCCAGACCCCCAATGGCAACAACTTAGGAGGGGGGCGGGCAATCCGGCGTTGCCGGATTGCCTCGGAGTTTTGCCTTTGGCAAAACTCCACTCGGCCTGGAGTTTTGGGCGTTGCCCAAAACTCCCTAATGGTTCCGCTTGCGCGGAACCACCCCGGCGGGGGCGTTACGGGGGCAGAGCCCCCGTTGTGGGGGTAGTGGCCGTACCCCAGAGGGGTACGCGACTTCCCCTTTCCTCGTTTCTTACGTTGTTGACAGTGGGCCTAATGCCCCCCGCAGAAGGAGGATTATTATGTGGGAACTCTATGATGCCCTGCTCGCGGAGATTCCGCCTGACGCCCGGGTGGATGAGATCATTTGCGGCGCCCGGTGGATTATGGCGCGTTCCGGCGAAGGGGTTGGAATTTGCGGCGCCATGGCGGACACCTGGCGGCATCCCCAGCTTCCGCGCAAAAGTATAGGGATGCCCCTGCGGGAGCTGGCGGCGTGTATCAAATCCTGGGATTTCATCGAGGCCGGGATAGGGCTTGCGGCGCTCAACGCCTATTACAACGCCGGGGACCGGCTGCGGGGCCAGGGGCTTGCTATTTCAACGGCCCAATTCGCCGAAGACCGTACCGCCGATCCCTTCATCGCCCTCCAGCGGGAAGTTCAGGATAAGAACGTTACGGTAATCGGCCACTTCCCCTATATCGATCAGCTCCTCGCGCCGGTTTGTAATTTGGCGGTTGTTGAGAAATTTTACCCCCAGGAGGGGGATTACCCTGAAAGCGCGGCGGATTACCTCCTGCCGGGCTGTGATTTCGCCTTTATCTCAAGTTATACCCTGGTTGAAAAAAGCCTGCCCCGGATGCTGCGCCTTGCCGCGGGGGCGCATACCGTCCTGGTCGGCCCGGCTACGCCGGCGGCGCCGGTCCTGCGGCGCTTTGGGGCGGATGATTTCGGGGGTTTTGTGATCAAGGACCTCCAGGCGGCCCGGGACGCCTGTTTGGGGATCACCCGGAATATCCGGGCGGCGGGGCATAAATTCAACCTCCGCAAACCGGGCGGCCCATGCACCTCTTCTTAACCGGCCCCAGCCAGACCGGTAAATCCACCGCCCTGCGGCGCTTTCTGGAAACAACCAAGCTGCCCGCAGACGGTTTTTTAACGGCCTTCGATGCCCAGGGGGAAGACCGCCGCCTGTTTTTTATCCGCTTCGACACCCAAGCGCCGGAATCCGGGGAACGGCGCTTGGCCGCCCGCGCCCAGGGCCGCCTCACGCGGATATACAGCGGGGTATTCGACGGCTTCGGCGCGGACTGCCTGCGCGCGGCAGGACAGCGGCGGCTGATACTCATGGATGAACTGGGAACCATGGAAGAAGGTTCCCCGCGGTTTATAGCGGAGGTTTTCCACCGGCTCGACGGCGCTGTACCGGTCGCGGGGGTAGTCAAGATGCAAGCCTCGCCCTTTCTGGACGCGGTGCGCGCGCATCCCAGGGTCCGGCTTGTTCTAGCAAGCCGGGACAACCGGGATGTCCTGCCGGACCTGCTCGCCGGGCATTTCGCGGACTTTTTATAACGGGGGGACCGGGGGCCTTAATGCGCCACGGCGGAGGGCGTTACGGGGGGGCAGCGCAAGCAGTACCAGCGCCATTCTTATTCGCGCATACTTCATATTCCCTTTCCCTCCCTGTCAAAAAAGTGAAGGCATCGCCGGTTCGCCGTTTAACGGTCATTGGTCAAACCCGATGCCGCCCCCAAAACCCGCCGCTTTAGTATGTCTACCGCGCCGTTGAGCTTAAAAATGAACAAAATCCCGTCCTGGTTCGTGTTCTCTTCCACATAGCAGGGCCCCAGTTTTGAGTGGTTCATAAAAGCGCCGGGGTCCTGGTTGGTATAGCCCAATGATACCGGCGTACTTATCCCGCCAGGGTAGTAGTCTTGCAGGTGAAACATTACCCGTTCTCCTATCCGAGCGCCGTTCACCCAGACGCTCCGAAATTCACGGAGCCAGTTCCCATTACCGGAAATGATTGACACCCCCCCTGAATACGAATACTTCTCTGTCCTTTTCATCAGCGCTATGGGGTATATAGTTATATCCTGTAAATCTTCGCTCCAGCGGACCAGTACCGGCTGTATGGGAGTACCAGGATTCGTTATATACGACCAGGCAAAAAGCAACCGTTTCCCCTGATGCAGCAGCTTGTTGCTCGCGTTTACCGCGTGTACATGGTTATCGGTCAGCGCCTTCGTTAGCGGATCGCTCCCCGCAAGAACAGCCCCTTGTCCGGCTTTTATATTTGTCTTAAAGGTATCCGTTAGAAACCAGCCGTTATATTGCGGCATTTCTTTATTATCTTGTAATTCTAAAAAAACTCTATTCTTTCCAAGAGCGTTATATGTTGATACAGGGTCGGCCCCGACCTTCTGATCCATATTCGCGGATAAATCATAGGCATATAAAATGCTCGCTTCCCATGAAATAGTTACCACGGCGAATAACAGCCGTTCCTTGTCGGTACACAGGACCTGTTCCACCCTCCCGTAATTTCCCGCCACCATGTGCCCGGTCTTCTTCGAATCAAGGTCTATAAAATACACGCCCCGGCCCCGTATTATCCAGCCTACCCGGTTCTCCGCGTCAGAACCCAATTCTCCGCCGACGCCGGGAAAGCCAGGCGTAATCACTTCCAGCCGGGGACGGTCCGGTATCTCAAGGTTTAGATAGCTAAACTCCCCCCGCTGGTTTAAGGTTAAGAGCTTACCGTCATAGCCGCTCTCCGCAAGGCCGTAATACTCAATGCTGTGGGATACTACACCGGACTTTACATATTCTTCCATGATTCCATATCCTTTCTCCTCAAGGAGTTTTTCCCGTCGCCCTCCTGCTATATAACTGCCGGATACACAAGCGGTACACCCGGCCAGCGTAAGCAGTACCAGCGCTATTCCCATTCGCGCGTACTTCATATTCCCTCCCTTTCAAAAAATCGAGAGTATTGCCGGTTCGCCGTTCCGTTTTATTGACTCGGCGGTATATATCCGGGCGCCCTTTAATTTCGATAAATTTAATTCGCCCGGATTCAACCAGCAAGCGCAACACCACCGCATTTAGCAAAAACCTCGGATGGGGTTTTAAAACCTAAACACTTCATCGGCGTCGCGTTGATCTTGCGTACAACTATGTCTATCTTTTTCTGTGCAGTCAAGCGCCAATTGCGCTTTTTCGGGAAATATCTTCGCAATATTCCGTTCCGGTTTTCTATGCTCCCTTTTTCCCAACTGTGGTACGGTTTACAAAAACATGATTTTACACCAAGCGCTCTGTTCGTAAGTTCGCGCGGGGCGTTTTCCAGCCCATTGTCATAGGTGAGGGTTCTTCGTAATTTTGAGGGAATGCCTGAAAGCGCCCCCGCCCCCGCCTCGCACGGGGCGGACGCCGTTTTATCTTTCATGCGGATGGCCAGAAAAAAACGGGTTTTCCGCTCAACCAGCGCCGCTACGCGGGCCGCGCTTTGACGGGAAACAACGGCGTCAACTTCCCAATGGCCTGCCCGCGCCCTCAGAGCGATATGGGGCGGACGTTCGGTTATGCCGGCGCGGTAAGGTATCCTGCCCCCCGGATTTCTTGCGGGAAGGCCGTTTATGCCGCTTTTTGCGGCTTCTGACCAGGCAGGATATGAGATCCCGGTGTTCAGTGTATATCCATAAGTAGATTGATTCATAGTTTGTTTTAAGTCCGGGGAAATCAAGGGGAAGCCCGCCGGCGATGCCCTCCGGGGTCCAGCGGCCGTGACTCAAATGGTATTCCCCATGACGCCGACTACCGCACTTCTCCGGTTCACTTTTCTAAACGGCAGCTTCATAACCAATTCCCCTTTTTTGTTTCCACGTATTTGGACGCAAGTATCTTTTATCCTGGTATTGTTTCATCCGTTGCCGGGCGCATCCATGCGCCCTTTTCCTCCCGCAAGGTAGCGCCTTCGCGTTTGTCCGGCGCATTAGAGGAGCGCGGACTACGGCAAAAAGGCTATGCCTTTTTGTCCCCCATGCGGAGGCCGCAGGCCCCCCGGTCCCCCCTTAAGTTGTTGACAGAGGGAGGCTTCCCCCTTAGTTTGCGGCGCCGCCCGGCTCTTCTCCAAAATAAAAACCGCAGGGCGTTTCTGAAATCATATCTCTATCGGTTATATCCCTTTTGTCAATGGGAAATATTCTGCAATTGGGCATACGAAATCCCTTGTATTTGAGGCACAGGGCGTTGCCGTCCTGATCAAAGTTTAGGTATACGCATTTTTTCAAAAAAAGCCTGCAACAGGCTCCGCACCGTTTACAGGCGCCCTTTCGCTGTTGTATGCTTTCTTCTACATACTTTCTATGCAAGCAATAGAGGAAAAGCCTTCGCGCCACCCCTTTCCATAGTATCAAAACCTTTGGCATACGCATGTTTTCTCCCCTCCACACGCCGCGTGAGGTTCCCGGCGCTGAAAATTACAAATTCTTCATTTTGATAAATTGTAATATTCTATGGTATTTTCAATAATTGGTCAAGGGATTATTAGGCCTGTTTACCAGGGCAACCGCGCGATGACCAGCGCCGCCCGCGCCCCCATTGACCAAGCGGCTCCTGGACGTATGATGGGTATATGGCTACACCCCATAACACCGCTGAAAAGGGCCAGATCGCCCCTATTGTTTTGATGCCCGGAGACCCCCTGCGAGCCCGGTTTGTCGCCGGTACATACCTGGAAAATCCGGCGGAGTTTAACCGGGTCCGGGGAATGTTGGGATTTACGGGAACCTACCGGGGCAGGCCCCTATCGGTCATGGGAAGCGGTATGGGTATGCCCTCCATGGGCATCTACTCGTATGAACTCTTTACCCGCTACGGCGTAGAGGCCGTCATCCGCATCGGTTCCGCCGGGGGCTACGCGGATACCCTGAAGCTGTTCGATGTTATCTTGGTACACGAAGCCTATAGCGAATCAACCTACGCCCGGTATCAAAACGGGTTTATTGGCAACCGGATACGGGCGGACGCGGAGCTTTGCAAGAAACTCCGGGAATCCGCGGCGGAACTCGGCTGCCCCCTCATCGAGGGGTGCATACATTCCAGCGATGTGTTTTACCGGGAGGCTGCGGAGGGGGAGCCCTATTGGCGCCGGGTCCTGCGGGAACAGCATTGCCTGGGGGTGGAAATGGAAAGTTTCGCCCTCTTTCACAATGCGGCGGTAACGGGAAAACACGCCGCCTGCCTCTTGACCATATCGGACCTCTTAAGCGGCGGGCCCTCCGCGAGCGCCGAAGCGCGGGAACGGGGGTTTACCCGGATGATGGAAATTGCCCTGGGCGCCCTCTAAACCGCCCATAGGGAAGGTCCGGACTGCGGCTGCCGCTCATGTTACGGACCGGGGATAGCCCAGCTCGGAAAGGGCCTGTTCCGCTTCGCTAATCTCATCATAGGGCAGGGTATACCCGGCATAGAGTATCGAATTCTCATGCCCCTTGCCGAGGAGGAGTACCAGGTCCCCCGGACGGGCCAGGGAAAAGGCCGCCCGTATTGCCGCGGGCCGGTGGGGGATGAGGAACATATCCACCCCTTCCCGGCGTCCGGGAGTTTCCTCCCGGACCCCCTGGGCAATTGCTTCGAGTATAGCCTCTGGCGGTTCTCCACGGGGGTCTTCATCGGTAAGGAAGAGGATATCCGACCACCGGGAGGCAATCCGTCCTTGTTCAGGCCGCTTGGCGGTGTCCCGTTCCCCCGCTGAACCAAAGAGGCTGATGATGCGCCCCCCCCGCCGGTCCAGCCGTTCCCGCAACGGGGGAAAGAGGGCGGAAAACGATGAGGGGGTATGGGCGAAATCCACCAGCGCCTCAAAGGGCTGGCCCTTTTGGACCGCCGTCATCCGCCCCCGGACTGGTTTCAAGGATGGGACCAGGGGCAAGAAATCCCGGACCGGCGCTCCCAGCAACCTTGACAGGGTAAGCAACGCGGCCAGCACATTTCCCGCGTTAAAGGCCCCGGGAAGCCTATCGTAGAATTCCAGCGTTTCCCCAGTCTCTTGAATCTTCAGCCGGTAGCGGTTTCCCTCCGCCGCGCTTTCCAGGCTTTGGAGGGACAGATCCGCCGGAGCGTCCCGGACGCTGAAACGATAGACCGGATACGCGGCGGCTTCCGCAAAATAGGAGGCGCTGCCGTCGTCTCCGTTCACCACCCCAAAGGGCGGGCCGGGCCGGGCCGGGCCCGCGGCTTCCCCGCCGCTGTTTCCCCAGGGGCGGAAGGTCTTTGCCGTCTTCCCGATGGCCCGGAACAGATTGGCCTTGTCATGGCGGTACTGTTCCCAGGTTCCATGGAATTCCAGATGCTCATGGGCTACATTAGTCATGACCCCCGCGTCAAAGGCCGCGTCTCCCAAGCGGTTGGTCCGGGGAGAAAGGCCGTGGGAACTTGCTTCCAGGACCGCGTATTCAGCGCCCTTGTCCCGCATAAGGCGCAGGAACCGGTGAATAACGGTAGCCTCTGGGGTGGTCTGGTGTTCCGGGTTCCACCGCTCCCCATCCCCTTCAGAATATTGCGCCGTTGAGATAAACCCAGCCTTTTTCCCCGCCGCTTCCAGGAGCTGGTGGATCAGGTATACGGTAGTGCTCTTCCCTTCCGTGCCGGTTACCCCAATAAGCGCCAGGCTCCGGGAGGGAGAGCCGTAAAAACGGTCCGCCAGGGCGGACATGGCAAAGCGGGATGAGCGGACCCGGACAAAGGCTACCCCCGGGGGATACCCAGAAAGCTCCGCCTCATGGACAACCACCGGCGCGCCCCGGCGAATCGCTTCGGGAATAAAGGCGTGTCCGTCCGCATGAAGCCCCGGCAGGGCAAAATAGAGATTCCCGGGCTGTATCTTCCGGGAATCGTACTCAAGACCGGTAACCAGGGGGTCTATGGCGGCGTCCGGCACACGCCGGGTTTCAATAAACCCTATGGTTTTCCCGATCTCCGGGGTAAGCAATTCAGATAAGACTCGCTCCACGTTACGCCCGGTCCTCCCCAAACACCAGCGCCGTAAAGGTATAGAGTTCCGCCCCCGGCGCTTCATAGGCATGGGGCGAAAGCCCCGCTTTAACACCGATATAGGCCAGGTATTCTTCCAGATTCCATCCCTGCTCCAGGGGAACCTGGGGTAAAAGCACCCCCGAGTGTCCTTTATGGATGAGATAGAGCCCATGAACCCCCACTATGACGGAATGGGGATCGGGACAGCGTTCCAAGGGAGAAAGGGCGGAAATCTCGATACGGCATTGGGGAAATTCCGCTTTGGCCAAGGGCGGAAACCGGCGGTCCCTAAAGGCCGCCTCAAGGGCCATGGTATGTACGGTGCGCTCCAAGGGATCGGCGGCAGCCATCCGCCCGATACAGCCCCGCAGCGCCCCCGCCTTATGCAGGGTTACAAAGGCTCCGCAGGGCATGGCCAAAGCTGAAGCCCCGGATGCTATGGCTTGGGAAAGTTCCGGTTCCCGCTGAAAAACAGGGGGGCGGTCCTCCAATGAAGCGGCAATTACTTCCCGGGCGTCCGCTAACAGGACCCCTTGTTCTTCCTGGGTTATCGTAAATTCCATGGGGAGAGTATAAACCGGAATAAAGGTATTTGAACATACATACCGCGCGGAGATTTCCCCCGCAGCGCCCCCGCCGGAGGCATCAGTCCCCCGCTGTCAACAACATAAGAAAACAAGCGGGGGAAGTCGTGTATCCCCTTGGGGTACGAACCCTATGTGGCAACGCACTGCCCCCTCTGCGGGGGTTCTACCCCCGCAACGCCCCCGCCGGGGGGCCGAAAGGCCCCCCGGTCCCCCCTTAAGTTAAGGACCGGATAATCGCTTCAGCCGCGGCCCGGCCGTCGGCTATGGCCCGGACCACCAGGCTTGCGCCGTTCCGGGAGTCCCCAGCGGCCCAAACCTTGGGGTTCGAGGTATGGAAGCTGCCCTGGGTACGGATATTGCCCTGGGCGTCGGTTTCCAGGCCGAAACCGGCGACCGCCCCGTCCTGCACCACATGGGTAAAGCCCATGGCCAGGAGTACCAGGTCTGCCTCCAGGTCAAAGGCCGAGCCTGGAACCTCGGTCAAAACCCGGCGGCCTTCGGTTTCGGTCCACGCCGCCCGGACGCAGCGTACCGCCGCAACCTGCCCGTTGCCGGTAAAGGCCTTGGTATTCACCGACCAAAGCCGCTCCCCCCCCTCTAAGTGGGAGCTTGAGGTCTTTAAAACCGCCGGCCAGAGGGGCCAGGGCTGTTCCGCCGGACGGTGCTCCGGCGGCTTGGGAAGCACCTCGATCTGGGTTACCTTCTTGGCCCCCTGGCGGTTCGCGGTTCCCACACAGTCCGCCCCGGTATCCCCGCCGCCGATTACCACCACCTGTTTCCCAAAGGCGGTAATTGGTTCCAGGGCATCCTCAGCCTCTCCAGCCAAATTCCGGTTCTGGAGGGAGAGGAAGTCCAGGGCCTGCACGATTCCCCCCAGTTCCCGGCCTGGAACCTTCATATCCCGCGGTTCCCGCGCGCCGATGGCGAGGAGGATCAGATCATACGAGGCTTCCAGGTCCGCAGGCTCCACTATCCGGCTCCCGCTTCCCTGGGTTCCAAAAGCGTACCGCGCCGTTCCTACCCGGCAGCCTGTTTTAAAAACGACCCCTTCGTTTGCCATAATGCGGATGCGCCGGTCAATAAAGTTTTTATCCAGTTTGAAATTCGGGATGCCGTAACGAAGGTAGCCTCCGGCCTGCCGGTCCCCTTCATAGAGGGTAACGGAAAACCCGGCCCGGTTCAGGTAATAGGCCGCGGCAAGCCCTGCCGGACCGGCCCCCACTATGGCCACCCGCTTCCCGTTCCGGCTCTTCGGCGGTTTGGGAACCACCAGCCCCAGGTCATAGGCTTTTTCGATAACCGCAAGTTCATTTTGCCGGATAGTAACCGGCTCGTCGTTAGCCCCTAATACACAGGAGGCTTCGCAGAGGGCCGGACAAACCCGTCCGGTAAACTCCGGGAAGGGGTTATAGTCCTCCAGGGCCGCCCATGCTCCGATCCAATCCCCCCGGTAGAGCCGGTCCTGCCATTCGGGCATGACATTGGAAACCGGGCAGGCCCAATGGCAAAAAGGCACCCCGCAGTCCATGCAACGGGCGGCTTGCAGCCGCCGTTCATCATCGGAAAGGCGGATTTCCACCTCGCTATAATCATTAATCCGTTCTTCCACCGGCCTATAACCGGAAACTTTCCGCCGTATCTTTAAAAATCCCTTAGGATCACCCATAAACATCCTCGCTCATGCTGAATCGCTCCGCGGGCGGCGCTGTCCGGCGGCCCGGCACTTCCCGGCTTCCCGCCGCTATACCCGGAGGGATATAGCTTCTTTCTCCCGGATTTCATAGACCTTCCGGTCCAACTCCGCCAGGAGCATCTGTTGTAAGGCCCATTTATACTCCACTGGAAGCACCTTGATAAACTTCGGGCGGTGTTCATCCCAACGGTCCAGGATATTCCGGGCATAGACCGAGCCGGTCCAATAGAGGTGTTTTCCGATCTGATCTTTGACAAACGCCTGATCCTCCTCGGTTTCCAGGCCAGAAAGCTCAACCATGCCTTTGTTCAAGAAGTATTCAAAATTCCCTATGGGGTCCAAGACGTATGCGATACCCCCGGACATACCAGCGGCAAAATTCCGCCCTACCTTGCCCAGAACAATAAGCCGTCCGCCGGTCATATACTCGGCGCAGTGATCGCCGGTTCCCTCCACCACCGCCGTGGCGCCGGAATTCCGCACACAGAAGCGTTCCCCCGCAATCCCCGCCGCATAGAGTTCCCCGGAGGTCGCCCCATAGAGCACGGTATTTCCCACAATGATGTTTTCATTGGATTTAAAGGCGGACTCAGGGGGCGGGGCAACGATAATGCGGCCCCCGGAGAGGCCCTTGCCCAAATAGTCGTTGGCATCCCCCGCAAGGCGGAAGGTGATCCCCTTGGCCAGAAAAGCGCCGAAGCTCTGCCCCGCGGAACCGTTAAAGTCTACGGTAATAAAATTATCCGGCAGTCCCTGGCCGCCGAAACGGTGAGACACCTCATAGGAAAGCATGGCGCCCACCGCCCGGTCGGTATTCCGGACCGGAAATTGCAGGGCTGTGGGAATTTTCATGTTCAGGGCGGCAAAACATTGTTCGATTAGCCTTCTATCCAGCACCGTATCGATCTTGTGCCGCTGATCCTGGACGCGGCGCAGGGCTGTTCCGCCGGGAATACGCGCCGGGCCTTGAGCCTGATAGAGTATCCGGGAAAGGCTTACCCCCGCTGGTTTTGCCTTGGGACTCTTCCGTTCAACCAGAAATTCCGTCCGGCCCACCAGATCATCAAAACGCCTGATCCCTAGGGAGGCCATGATCTCCCGTGTTTCCTCAGCCAGAAAACGGAAGAAATTAATGAGATACTCCTTCTTGCCGGTAAAACGCCTGCGCAGTTCCGGGTCCTGGGTGGCTACCCCCATGGGGCAGGTGTTCTCGTGGCACTTCCGCATCATAACGCAGCCCATGACGATCAGCGCCGAAGTCCCAAACCCGAATTCCTCCGCGCCGAGCATACCGGCGATCACGATGTCCCGCCCGGTTTTAAGCTGGCCATCGGTCATCAGTCGAACCCGCCCCCGGAGCCCGTTTTGTACCAGAACCTGCTGGGTTTCCGCCAGCCCCAGTTCCCAGGGAATTCCCGCATGGCGGATACTGCTCTGGGGGCTTGCCCCGGTACCGCCGTCATAACCGCAGATCACAATGGTATCCGCGTGGGCCTTGGCAACCCCGGCGGCCACGGTCCCCACCCCATGCTCGGAAACCAGCTTCACGCTGATCCGCGCATCGGGATTGGCGTTCTTCAGATCGAAGATGAGTTCCGCTAGGTCTTCTATAGAATAAATATCGTGATGGGGGGGCGGGCTTATGAGCGTTACCCCCGGCGTGGAATACCGGGTCTTGGCGATTTGTCCATCCACCTTATGACCGGGGAGCTGCCCCCCCTCGCCGGGTTTGGCGCCCTGGGCCATCTTGATCTGGAGTTCCACCGCGTTGGCCAGATACTCGCTGGTTACCCCAAAGCGGCCAGAGGCAACCTGCTTGATGGCGCTCCGTATCCATGTGCCGTCAGGCCGGGGGGCATACCGCGCCGGATTCTCCCCCCCCTCGCCGGAATTAGACCGCCCTTGGATGGCGTTCATCGCCGCCGCTATGGTCTCATGGGCTTCCTTGGAGATGGACCCGAAGGACATGGCTCCGGTGGTAAAACGTTTCATCAGTGACGCCGCGCTTTCCACCTCCTCTAGGGGAACCGGCGCGGCGGGAACCCCGGTCGCGCTCTTGCATCCGGCAAAGTCCAGAAGCCCCCGGATCACATGGGGAGACCGGTTCAACGAGTCCGCCAGGGCGGTGAAACGCTTGAATTGCTGGTAATCCCCCGTCCGGACGGCCCCTTGCAACAGGTAGATGGCATCCGGATTCCAGGCATGCTGTTCCCCGTTTTTCCGCCACCGGTACTGCCCGTCCCCGGCAAGCAGGCAGTCTTCCGGCCTGATCTCCCCGGTTGGATGCGGCCCTCCGGCCTTTTGATAGAACTCCTGGGCCTCATGGAGGCGGGCCAAGGCTTCGGCCTCAAGTTCCGCAAAACCAACGCCGTCAATCCGGCTCGCCGTGCCGGGAAAACATTTTTCAATAACCAGGGGGCCGAGCCCGATAGCCTCAAAAATCTGCGCCCCCCGGTAGGACCGCAGGGTACTGGTTCCCATCTTGGCTATGATTTTGAGCATGGCCTTCTGGAGGCCCTTGAGATACCGGGCCTCCGCGTCCTGGTAGGGTCCCGCCCGTCCCCGATCCGGCCCCCGGCAGATGCGGGAGAGGGACGCCAGGGCTCCATAGGGAACCACCAGGTCCGCGCCGTAACCGAACAGGAGGGCAAAGTGCATAATTTCCCGGGGTTCAGCGGAATCCACTATCAGGGAGCTTTTCATGCGCACCCCCCCGGCAATGAGGCTGTGGTGTACCGCCCCTATTGCCAGGAGCGCGGGTATACCGCAGCGTCCGGCTTCCGCGGACAGGGCCGCCCGGTCGGACAGCAGGATGAGCGCGACCCGCTCTTGCGCCGCCTGGATCGCGGCGGCTGCCAAACGGTCCAAAGCGTCCTCCAAGGATTCCTCCCCTTCCTTGAAGGTGGCGTCCAACACACGGGAGGGGAAGAGCGCGGGGTTTATCTCCCGCAGTTTCCGCAGTTCCTCCACCCGGAGTATGGGGCTTACCGCCTTGATCCGCCGGCAGTGTTCATCGGTCCCGGTTAAAAGATTTCCCTGGGGGCCGGCAAAGCTGGTCAAGGTCATAACCAGGTCTTCCCGTATAGGATCAATAGGCGGGTTGGTTACCTGGGCAAAGACCTGCTTGAAATAGGCATAGACCCGCTGGCTTTTATCGGAAAATACCGCCAGGGGAGTATCGGTCCCCATAGAGCTGGTCGGTTCCTGGCCGGATTCCGCCATGGGAAGGAGGAGCCGGTCCAGGTCTTCCCGGGTGTATCCGAAGGCCCGTTCCATATAGAGAATTTCCGGGATAGACATCGGTTCCGCCGCCTTTTCGTCCGCTCCCCCGCCGGTTTTTTGGTCCAAAGTGATTACCCGCCGGGAAATCCATTCCTGATAGGGTTTCGCCCTGCTCACCTCCCGCTTTACCTCCTCATCGGGGATGATACGGCCTTCCTGGAGGTCCACTAGCAGTATTTTGCCCGGCATGAGGCGGCCCTTATAGCTTACCTCCGCAGCCGCAAAGTCCTGCACCCCGGCCTCCGAAGCCATGACCATAAGATCATCCTTGGTAATGGTATACCGGGAAGGCCGCAGGCCGTTGCGATCCAGGGTTCCCCCGACATACCGTCCGTCGCAGAACACCAGGGATGCCGGTCCGTCCCAGGGCTCCATCATACAGGCGTGATATTCATAAAAAGCCTTGAGTTCCTGGGGAATGGGATTCCGGTCGTTCCACGATTCGGGGATGAGCATCATCAGGGCGTGGGGCAGGCTGCGGCCTGAGAGTACCAGGAATTCCAGGGCGTTATCAAGACTGGCGGAATCGCTGCGCCCTGTTTCAATAATGGGGCAAATTTCCTTGAAGGCGTTCCCCCAAACCGGATGGGTATAGAGGGCTTCCCGGGCGGCCATCCAAAAACGGTTTCCCTTGATGGTATTGATCTCCCCATTATGGGCGACCATACGGAAGGGCTGGGATAGGGGCCAATTGGGGAAGGTATTGGTGGAAAACCGGGAATGTATCAGGGCCACGGCGGTCTCAAGGCGCTCATCCTGGAGATCGGGATAATACTCCCCAAGCTGTTTCGGGGTCATCATACCCTTATACACGATGGTCCGGGAAGAAAGGGAGGGAAAATAACATTCCGCACCGGTTTTTTGGAGTTCCCTAAGCCCCGCCAGGGCCTTTTCCAGCTTCTTCCTAAAGAAATAGAGCCGCAGTTCCAAGTCCATAGGTCCGGGACTGTTCCCGGCTTCAGCATGGGGAACCAAGAACAGCTGTTTAATCGCCGGTTCCGCCGCGGCCGCGATGGGGCCTATCACGGCGGTATTAACCGGAACATCCCGCCATGCCAGCACCGTAAGCCCCAGGGTCCCGGCAACTTCCTCTATGGTTTGGGTAATAAGCCCCTGGAGATCCCCGTATTGTTTGCCGGGAAAAAAGGCAAGCCCCGTGCCGTAGGAAGCCGGTTCAGGCAGACCGGGAATGAGGGTTTGATAATACCCATGCGGAATCTGTAGTAATACCCCGGAACCGTCGCCGGTTTTATTATCCGCGCTTTCGGCTCCCCGGTGTTCCATCCGTTCCAGGACCTCCAGGCCCCGGTTTACAATATCGTGGGATTTACGCCCCCGGATATTCGCCACAAAACCGATGCCGCAGGCATCATGTTCATCTTCCGCGAGATACAAGCCCTGGGACCGGTTTCCGGCCCAATCAGCCGCGCCCCGGGTAGCCCCCTCCGTATGTTCACCCATACAAGCTCCTCGATTTTTCATAAGCGTGGCTTTGCAAGGCTTTGGCCTGAAAAACCACAGGACTTATTTACCGGACCAAAGGCCCGCAGCCAACCGCCTTAGCAAACAAGCCCATTGTACCTGAAAAAAGCGTTTATGCAAAGACCGCCAATAAAAAATGCCGCCGCCGAAAGGAGGAGAACGGCGGCGGCAAAGGAGAATAAATCATGGAGGAGGTCTATCTAGTAAAAAACAAAGGCCCCCTAAGGTTACAAAAATAAGGATCATTTTTCCGAATGACAGATAACAGCGCCCTAGGGCGCGGAACTAGAGAGCAACAACGGGCCGGGGGACGCGCTCTGTTCTCTAGTTGCTTGTTATCTGTTACGCGGGAAGCTCTTATTCCCTAAAATATACTGTTCGATAAGGTCCGCAATGCCGTCGTCGTCATTGGTTTTATCCGTAACCATGGCGGCGATATTCTTAATCCGCTCATCCCCATTGGCCATGGCGACCCCAATGCCGGCCCAGCGCAGCATGGCCTCGTCATTCATCGAATCCCCGATGGCCAGCACCTCCTCCCGGTTCAAGGATAATTTTTGGGCCACCATGGCCAGGGCGGAACCTTTATCCGTATGGGGGGGCAGAATTTCCAAAAAATAGGGTTTACTGGTGAACAGGGTAGCCTCATTCCCGATATAGGCCCGCAGCAGTTTTTCCAGGGGTTTGAGGATCATAGGGTCCCCGGGAATCAGGAGCTTAGAACAGCCCGCCTCAACCATGGCCCGGAAATTATCCACCACCACCTGGCGCAGTCCGGTTAATTTTTGATCGTAATCGGCAAATTCATTGGACCGGGAAACATACATCACATCGTTTTCATAGAGCTGTAGGGGAAACCCTTCAGCGTCGGCCAAATCAAAGGCGGTTAAGGCGGTCTCCGGCGGAATGCGCGTCTCATACACAATGGTTCCCGTTTGACTTTCTTGAATAATGGTCCCATTATTACAGATAAGGTATCCAGGCCGTTTATGCATCCCTAAAAGGCGGGCAAATTGTTCCATTGCCGCGGGCGCCCTTCCAGAGGCGAGGACCACCGCAATGCCGGCGTTTTCAGCCCGTTTTATCGTATTCCTAGTATGGAAGGAAATGGTCAGATCCGAGCGCAGCAGCGTATCGTCCAGATCCAGGGCAAGCATACGAATTGGCATCATGCTTCAAGAATACCCTGGGGAGCCCCGGTATTCAATAGCATTATCTACTCTTACTATGGTATAATGGGGATATGGGCGTGGTGTATGTTTTTGTAAATCAAAAGGGAGGAGTCGGAAAAACCACCTCCGCCATTAACATCGGAGCTTTTTTGGCGGAAATGGGAAGGTCCGTTTTGCTGGTAGACTTCGATTCCCAAGCGAATCTTACCAGCGGCGTCGGACTACGCGCCGCCAAACCGGGCATCTATGAGCTCCTCTCCGGCGCCGCGCCGCTGGAACAGGTGATCCGGCAGACCGGCGTCTCCGGATTATCGGTTATCCCCTCCAGTATCGATCTCTCCGGCGCGGCGGTGGAACTTATTGAACAAAAGGACCGGGATTTTTATCTGAAAAACGCCCTAACCCCGGCGCGCAGCCGGTATAATTATATTCTGATAGACTGCCCGCCCTCCCTGGGCGTCCTGACCCTCAACGGCCTTGCCGCGGCGGACGCGGTGCTGATTCCCATGCAGTGTGAATATTTTGCCATGGAAGGGCTTTCCCTCCTCTTGCAGACCATCAAACGGATACAGAACAACCTCAATCCCGCCCTGAATATCGGGGGAATTTTTTTTACCATGTACGATCAGCGGACCCGGCTTGCCCAGGAGGTGGTAAAACAGGTAAGCGCCTACTTTCAAAACACGGTCTTTTCTACCATCATTCCCCGGAATGTCCGGCTTTCCGAAGCCCCTTCCCACGGCCTGACGATCTCCCAGTACGATCCCCAATGCGCCGGGGCCCGCGCCTATAAGAGCCTGTCCGCGGAGGTTGTCCGGCGTGGCGCCTAAATTCAGGCTGGGCAAGGGCTTGGACGCCCTGCTTCCCCCGGAGCGGAACGAAAGCCCCGCGCCGGACGCGGAGCAGGCGGACGCCCCGGAAGACCGTATACGCATACTGCCTCTGGATGCCCTTACGGCCAATCCCAATCAGGCCCGGAAACGCTTTGATGAGGATAAGCTCCGGGAGTTGGCGGACTCTATCCGCCGGCATGGGGTCATCGATCCCCTCATAGTAGAAGCGGCGGAAAACGGGCGCTATGTCATCATCGGGGGGGAACGGCGCTACCGGGCGGCGGCCCTGGCAGGGCTTTCGGCGGTTCCGGCCCTGATCCGCCGCTTTTCCGACGCGGAGCGGATGGAGGTTGCCCTGGTTGAGAACATTCAACGGGCGGACCTGAACCCGGTGGAAGAAGCCCTGGCGTACCGCAAACTCATGGAGCTTACCGGCCTCTCCCAGGACGAGGTGGCCCTGCGGGTGGGGAAAAACCGGAGTACCGTGGCCAATACCCTGCGGCTCCTCAAACTGCCTCCGGTTATGCTGGAGGCCCTGGAGCAATCCGCCCTCAGTTCCGGCCACGGACGGGCCTTGCTTGCGGCAGCCGATCCGGCGGATCAGGAAGGCCTATTCCAGGAAATCCTCAGCCAAGGGCTTTCGGTCCGGGACGCGGAAAAACGGGCCGCCGCGTTGAACAGCCTCCGCTCCGCTGAAACGAGCCCCGCCGGCGCGGCGGAATTGGCGAAAAAACCAGAACGCCCCGCCCCGCCGCGGGAAGCGGAACTCACCGCCCTGGAACAGCGGTTTATCGATACCCTGGGAACCAAGGTTTCCATTCAGGGTGATTTTAAAAAGGGGTGTATCAAGATCGAGTATTACTCTATGGAAGATTTAGAACGCCTCTTGGAAATATGCGCTAAATCCTAATGCGGGGGCAGCGCCCCCGCGGGGAGGGCAGGGCCCGTAAGAATCGCGTCCGCACCCCGGCGCCAAGCATCCGGCGTTTTTTCTTACATTCGCGGTTTATCCCGCTTGACTAAAACTATTTGTTTTGGCACACTCCGCTTAATTCATTCATACGGGAAGGAGTTATAACCATGAAGAACATCGCAACCGTTCTTATCACGATGGGTGTAATCGCGCTTATGGGGTGCCCCACTATTAACAGGCCGGTAGCGGCTACTGGAAATCCGGTCGGCTCTAAGATAGGCCAGTCAACGGGAAAGATCATCCTGGGCTTCGGCGATGTGGATGCGGGCATCAAAGCGGCGGCTGAAGCGGGTGGAATTACCCAGATTTCCACAGTGGATTTTAAGACCGCGTCGATGCTTGGTTTTGTTACAACCTATACAACTACCGTTACCGGGGAATAAGCGGCGCCCATAAAAGCGGTACAGGCTGGCGCTGTCCGCGCTTGCTTTGCCGGGGGCCGCGCCGCGCAAATACCAAGCGGAGGGGTCTTTGACTATACGCGCAAAAAGCGGTTTAGCGCTGGTTTTTTGTATCCTCAGCGCCTGTGCCGGCGCCCCCGCTATTAACATATATTTTGTTGAGCCCGGGGTTATGCAGTATTATGTTCCCAAAACCTCTTGGGCCATACGGGGCGTAAAAACAGCATGGGCCGATCTTGATATAACCTTCCGGAACAATAGGGAGGACCCTTCGTTAGAGGGAACGGTTAATCTTTCCTTTTTTAATACCCAAAAAAATCCCCAGGAGATTGCATCCGCCTGTTTTAAGCAGGGCGGGGCAGCCTATCCCCTCGGGAAAATAACAGTTCTCTATACAAAAGCAAAAAACAAGGAATTACGGGTAACTACCAAGATACGCCGGGAGGATATGCTGGCGGTCCTCAGGGGGGAACCCATCACCCTCGCGGCGGTCATTGACGGCGCCGCCTATGAGTTTGAACCGCCCAAGGCTTTTAGGACCTTGAAAAACGAATTGTTAGCGGAGCTTACATATTAAGGGGATGTTCATGAGCCGTATACCAAGGGCTGTTCCCCCTGGCCTCCTCGGGAGCATTCCGCAAAAAGCCATCCGCCGGGGATAGTGAACCCGCCGGCGTATCCCTCCCCTCCCCGAACCCCTGCCGGACGGCAGTTAGGGTGTCGCCCATTGCCGCGCCGCCGGACCTTCAACCCGCAAGCACCCATGCCCGCGAACCTTTGGCAAGAAGAACTGATTAATCCAGGCTTTTTAACAAAGTCCACGGATTACGCCCTTGTTATCCACAGGTAGTAATCCGTGGACCCCTGATAACGCCGCATACGCCGCAACTCCCTCTGCGTTTACTCATTGCATTACGCAGATACGGGTAAGAAGGACTGATTTTGAACCATAGTCCGCATCCTCGATTGGATTCGGATCGCAGGTCCGCAATCAGTCCTTCCTTATGGAGCCGCAGGCGTATACGGCAAGGTTATGCGGCGCTTTCCCGGCGGGCTAGGCCCACTTGATGAAGCCGGTCCGGTAGGGATGCACCAGGGCCGGGTGCTTGGGCAGGATACGCACCGTATGGCCTTGCCAGCCGGTCTGGACGCATTCCACCTGCACCTGATAAAAATAGCAGTCTTCGCTATGGCTGACGGATTGCATCTCAATAACCAAGGCGTGTTCGATTTCCCGGGTTTGGGTGGACACGGAACCGTAATACAGTTCAACCTGGACATCCTCAGGGCTTAGTTTGCCGAGTTCAATCCGGGCGGTTACGGTGAGGGAATCCCCCCGCTCCATGACCGGTTTTGCGTTTGAATCAATGTTGAGAATCCTGATGCTCTCCCAGGAATGTTTCAGTTTGGCAAAATAGGCCGCCAGGTGCCGGACCTCCTCATAGCCGCTTTTGAACATCTGACGGTAATTCTTGAGGGCGGGGAAATAGAATTGCTCCGAATAGTCTATCAGCATGCGATGGCTGGACATGGACGGGCCGATTACCCGCATACAAGACTTCATCCGTTTGATCCATTCCCGGGGCAAGCCGTCCCTGCCCCGTTGATAGAAGAGGGGGATGATTTCCCGCTCCAGGAGATCGTACAGGGCTTTACTTTCCACCTCATCCTGAAGGTTGGTATCCTCATATTCCTCTCCCCGCCCGATAGCCCAGCCGACTTCCGGGTTATAGGCTTCATCCCACCAGCCGTCCAGAACGGAGCAGTTGAGCACCCCGTTCATTGCCGCCTTCATGCCGCTGGTACCGGAGGCTTCCAAGGGGCGCCGGGGGGTGTTGAGCCAGAGGTCCGCTCCGGCGGTCAGATAGTGGGCCATGGTCATATCATAATTTTCCAGGAAGATGATCCGGCTTTCCACGTCATGCTGTTCAGCAAAATGCACGATGCTTTTGATGAGCTCTTTCCCCGGCATATCCATGGGATGGGCTTTCCCGGCAAAGATGAGTTGTACGGGCCGCTCACTGTCCTTTAAGAGCCGCAGGAGCCGTTCCGGGTCCCGCAGGAGGAGGTTCCCCCGTTTATAGGTGGCAAAACGGCGGGCAAAGGCGATGGTTAGGGCATAGGGGGACAGGGCGTCTTCCGCGTGTTGTATCCGGCGTTCCACCGCGCCGTTCCGTTTTAAGTTTTGCCGGATACGCTCCCGGGTAAAGGCCACCAGCCGTTCCCGGCGGCGTTCGTGGGTGCGCCATAGTTCTTCGTCGGAGATACGATCCATCCGTTCCCACACGGAAAAATCCGTGGGTTCTTCCTCATAATGGGGTCCGAAGTAGCGGAGCAAGAGGTCGCTCATATTATTGGAGACCCAGGTTTTCGGATGCACCCCGTTGGTAACATGCCCGATGGGCACTTCCGCCAGGGGAAGCCCCGGCCACAGGCCCTTCCACATCTTCTGGGAAACCAGCCCGTGGAGCCGGGAAACCCCATTGGCATAGGCCGCCAGTTTGAGGGCCAGTATGGTCATACAGAAACTTTCATGATCATCATAGGTCCGCTCCCGTCCGAGACCAAGGAATTCATTCCAGGTGATCCCCAGAATCTCAGTCCAGGGCTTGAAATATTTCTCCATCAGGTTGATTTCAAAGCGTTCGTTCCCGGCGGGAACCGGGGTATGGGTGGTGAAAATATTGGTCGGCCACACCGCTTCCCGGGCTTCATCAAAGGAAAATTGCTTTTCCCGCATAATTTCCCGAATCCGTTCCAGGCCGAGGAAGGCCGCGTGCCCTTCGTTCATGTGGGTTACGGCGGGATTGATGCCCAGGGCCCTCAACGCCCGGATTCCGCCGACGCCCAAAAGGATTTCCTGTTGTATCCTGGTTTCCTTATCCCCGCCGTACAGGGCGGCGGTAATATTGCGGAAATCCTGGGGGTTATCTTGAATATTGGTATCCAGCAGGTACAGAGAGCTCCGCCCAACCTTCACTTCCCAAATTTGAGCCACCGCCGCCCTGCCCGCAAGATCCACGGAGATTTTAACCGGCTCCCCCTGGCTATCAGTTTTAAGTTCTACCGGCATATTATACCAGTCGTTTTCCGGGTAACTTTCCTGTTGAAACCCATCGGCGTTCAGGAGCTGTTTAAAATAGCCCTGCCGGTACAAGAGGCCTATCCCTACCAGCGGAAGCCCCATATCGGAAGAGGTCTTCATGTGATCCCCTGACAGCATACCCAAACCGCCGGAATAGATGGGCAGAGAAACATCCATGCCGTATTCCATAGAAAAATAGGCCACCACATCTTCTTTTGTGCCGCGATACCAGGTTTCAGCCTTTTTATATTTTAAGAAGCGATCATATACCTCTGTCAGGGCCGCCAAATAGGAATCGTCCTGGGCCATTTCCGTAAACCGCTCTTGGCTTACCATCCCCAAGGCCCTGACCGGGCTCTGTTGGGATTGAAGCCAGACATCATAATCTAAACGGATAAAAAGCTGGACCGCGTCAAAATTCCAGGAAAGCCAGAGATTCCGGGCTATTTCCTCCAATGGCTTTAAGGAATTGGGAAGTTTTGGTTTAACTGTATAGGTGGAAATATTCATGCGCCTAGCTTACGCCGGACCGCGTAAATTGTCAATGAAGCGGACGCGGCCCTTCCGCCGCCGCCGGAGGGCCGCAGGTCCCACTGTCAACAACTTAAGAAATGATGAAAGGGGAAGCCGCGTACCCCTCTGGGGTACGACCCCTACGGGCGCGCTTCGTTGCGCCCTACCCCCTCAACGGGGGCTCTGCCCCCGGAACGCCCCCGCCGGGGTGGTACCGCTCCCCGGAACCACAAGGGCGCTTTGGGCCTTGCCCAAACCTCCAGGGCTGGTGGAGTTTTGCCGTTGGCAAAACTCCGAGGCAATCCGGCAACGCCGGATTGCCCGCCCCCCGGCCCCCCTTACCTTGTTGACAGCGCCGGCCTCCGGGTAAACGGCTACTCATTATCGGGATAAAGCGCTATACTCTCCCTATGGTCAATGCTATTGGTCAATTGGTCAGCATCACCGGCAGCTTAGGGCTTTTCCTGTACGGCATGAAGGTTATGAGCGACGGGATTCAAGCCGCCGCGGGGTCCCGGTTCCAACGGGCGCTCAATTTTATGACCGGCAACCGGTTTATGGGCGTGGCAACCGGCGTCATTGTTACCGCGATCATTCAGTCTTCCTCGGCCACCACCGTTATGGCCGTCTCCTTTGTCAACGCGGGGCTGCTGACCCTTACCCAGTCCATCGGGGTCATCATGGGCGCCAATATCGGAACCACCATAACCGCCTGGATCGTATCTTTGATCGGCTTTTCCCTAAAACTTTCTACCCTGGCCCTGCCCGCCGTGGGTTTCGGGTTCATTATGCTGGTGGTCAAGTGGAAGCGGCGGGAATTGGGAACCGTCCTGCTCGGCTTCGGCCTGCTCTTTATGGGTTTGGACTTCCTCACCAAATCCATGCCCGCCTTACAGCCTGAAACCTTCGGTTTTATCCGTTCCTCCGTGGGGGACGCGGGGTTTCTCACCATCCTTGCGGGAACCGGGATCGGCCTGCTCATAACCCTGATCACCCATTCTTCCAGCGCCTCCACGGCCATCATGCTTACCATGGCCCATCAGAACCTGATTACCTATAATTTCGCGGCGGCCATGATCCTGGGGGCCAATATCGGGACCACCATCGACGCGGCACTGGCCTCCATCGGCGCGAAAACCGCGGCCCGGCGGGCGGCCCTGGTGCATGTGCTCTTCAATGTTATCGGAACCCTCTGGGCCTTGGCGCTCTTTAAGCCCCTCCTCATGGCAGTATCTTGGGTTACCCCCGGATCGCTGAACGCCGGGGGCATTACCAACCATCTGGCCATGTTCCATACCCTGTTCAATGTGATCAACACCCTCCTGTTCTTCCCCTTTGTCAAGCCCTTTGCCAATCTGGTGTCCCTCCTGATCAAGGACAGCCCCGGCGCAAAGCCCGCGGACCGCCGGCCCTACAAACTGGCCTACCAATCCGGCGCCATACAGGATACGCCTGAGTTGAATATCATCCGGGCGGAAAAGGAGATACGGGATATGGCGGGAATCGCGGCTTCCATGTACGAGGGGATAGGCTATACCCTGAAAAACCTCAAAGAGGCGGGGGATAAAACAGGCTTGGTGGACGGCCTGGTTCAAGAGCTTACCGAAAAGGAAGCGCTTGCCGACGAGATGCGGGAACAGTTGACCCTGTTCCTCATGGAGTGCGCCGGCCAGAAACTGAATGTCCGCTCCGAGCGGAATGTTTCGCTGCTTTTGCGTATTGTAATGGACCTGGAAAACATGACCGACGACTGCCACGGGGCCGCCCTGCTCTTAGAGCGGAGCGTGAAAAAGGAGCAGGGCTTTAAGGGCAAGGAGATGCGGGCCTTGACGGCCTACGTGGGGTTGGTGGAGGTTTTTCTCGCCTTTGTGATGGAACACCTGGGGCAGAAACTTACCTGGGAACAGGTACGCCATGGGGAGGAACTGAAACGCCGTATTGATAAGGGCCGCAATGAGCTGCGGAAATTAAGCCGCAAGCGGATAGCCGCGGGGGAAAATGTTAAGATCGAACTGCTTTTTATCGATTTGGTCCGGCGCATTGAGAAACTAGGGGATAACTTCTACGGCCTTTTTGAATCCCTCCGGCGCATTGCCTAGGGAACCGCTGATTAAATGGACTTCGGACCTCCGGTCCGCAATCAGCGGTTCCCTAACAGAGAACAGCCCATGCCGGGAGCACTGTCAACAACTTAAGGGGGGACCGGGGTGCGGGCAATTCGGCGTTGCCGAATTGCCTTGGAGTTTTGCCAAAGGCAAAACTCCGCCCGGCCCTGGAGTTTTGAGCAAAGCCCAAAACTCCAGAGCGGTTCCGCTACGCGGAACCACACCGGCGGGGGCGTTACGGGGGCAGAGCCCCCGTAGAGGGGGTAGGGCGGAACGAAGCGCGCCGTAGGGGGCGTACCCTGGGGGTATGCGGCTTCCCCCTACTCATTTCTTAAGTTGTTGCCATTGAACCAAAGGCGCTCCAAAGGGGGGCGGCGGGCGCCTGCGGATTAGTACCAGGCCCGTTCCGCTTGGATGGTGGTGGCATCGCCGTGTCCGGGATACACAACGATGTCCCCGTCCATAGCCAACAGCCGTTCAAGGCTCTGATCCAGCAGGGTTTGATCCCCGCCGGGAAGGTCCGTGCGGCCTATTCCGGCCTGGAAGAGGGTATCCCCGGAAAACAGTATTTTTTGGGCTTCCAGGTAGAAGCCTATGGAGCCGGGGGTATGGCCGGGCAGGTGGAGCGTCGTGAAGGGGCCGATCCGGTCTCCCTCCTGAAGCAGCCGGTCCGGGGAGGGCATGGGCCGCCAAAGCTGCTCCACATAGGCTTGGCCGCCGGCGGCGGCGAAACTTTGCCGGTGGAGCTGGTAGGCGCCGCTTCCCAGGTAGGAGGCGTCTTCCCGGTGTATGGCGATGACCGGGGCCTTTGCTTCGGCGGACGTTTTGGCAAGGAGTTCCGGCAAGGCTGCCAGGTGGTCGTAATGGCCGTGGGTGAGCAGAATATACGCGGGATACCAGCGCAGCTTCCGAAGCTGCGCGAGAATGGTTTCCGCCTCTTCGCCTGGATCGATGATAACGCAGGGGCGCGGTCCCTCTGGACTGGGCGTCTGGGCGTCATTGCCGTCCGCCGCGTCCAGGGGCAGTATCCAGCAATTGGTGGCGATAGCCCCGACAACCAGGGGCTGTAAACGCCGCGCTTGTAAATCCTTCATGGAGGCAGTATACCCTGAGTTTGCTGAATTTGCTAGTTATCGCCCTCCTCGCGTTTTTCTGGTATTGCCTGGTCCCGGCGGGCGGCGCGTTTGCGGTCCGCCGGCGGTGGCGGCGCTTCCGGCGGCGCTTTGACGATCTGCGGCTGTATCCTATGTTGAACTACGCCTGGTACAGCCAGGGAAGCGGGGGGATTTTTCGTTATATTGGGGGCTTTGAATCGCTTACCGGCCGGCATACCCTGTGGCTTCGGAGCGAGGACCTGACCATTCCGGTTGTTCTTTCCGGGGCAGACGCCTACGTCCTGTCCATACCGGAAAAGGACGCCTTTGCCAATTATTTTGATCCCCTCAAGGAAGCGCCGGTGAAAATCCGGTGGCACGAGATACGGGCCCTTGCCGAAGGCGCGAAGGTTTTTGTGGGCGGTCTTTTGCGGGAACAGGAAAACCGGCTGACCTTTGCCGCCCAAAAGGACAACCCCCTGCTGGTGATCTTTTATAACGGCCCGGACCGGCTCCTTACCCCCCAGGCTATCCGGGCCGGCCGGCGGGGGAATGAATACTGGAATACCCTAACCCCCTACGGCCTGATCCTAGGGGCGTTTTCCCAGATACTCATCGCCCTCTTCTATCTCCAGCGCCCGGCCTACCGGTCTACGGTGATCTGCGCCTTGGCTGCGGTATGCGTCCCCCTGCTTCCCATGATACCCCCGGGTTTTTTACTGACCCTGCTCTACCGGCGGCTCTGGCAGCAGGCCCGGGTCTACCGGATATACCGGGATTTGGCGCGGCTTCCCCTCAAGCACCTTGCGGGCAATAAGGAACGGACCGTCCTGCCCAACGGCGAAGTCTATGGGCGGGTGTACATTCCCCCCGCCGTCTTGGGCTTCCGCCAAGTCCTGGAGGATCATGCCGTACCCCTGGTGCTTCCAGAAAACGCGGCGGGCCGTTTGCGCATTAGGCATAGGGGAAGGGGTCCCTCCGGCGGCTGGTATCTCTACGGCGCGCTCAACGGTCCAGCCCGCGGGGAAGCCCAGCCCGCCCTGCCGCGGGCCCCGGCGGACCTGTTTGCCACCTACGGGGCTGTTCCTGGAAACCCGGAACAGCTTGCCCGGCGCTTTACCCTTCGGGCCTATCTCTTGGAGGGTCTTGCTTTGACGCTGCTGCTGGCGGGAATCGGGATCAACCTCTTTTTTATGGGGACGATTCTACTGCTCTTCACCGCCTGAAGGGAAAGGCTCCCCTAGGGCAAGGCTGATTAACTTGATGCCGGACCTCCGGTCCGCAATCTCGATTGAATAAATCAGCGCTTCCCTAGGGCAGCGCTGATTTATTAAGGGTCCACGGATTAGAGGGTTTTGTTACCGGAAATCCGTGGTAATCCGCGCACTGTGTTTAAAAAACCGGGTTTAAGCAACCTTACCCTAGGGAGCGCCGCGTACCGCGATTTTTTAACATGGTCCGCTGGTTTCACGGATTACCACTCACCCCGGAGCATGGCATCTTGCCATCCGTGAAAATACGCGGACCCTCTTGCTGCCTTTGCCCTAGGGCAACGCTGATTAAATCAAGTTTTTAAAAATAGCCCGCGGATTGCGCTGATTACCGGTAACAAAATCTGTGAAAATCAGTGCTAATCCGCGTTAATCCGCGGTCTCTTTTGATA
>JAITHL010000054.1 GCA_031279975.1 Treponema sp.
CAGTCGGGGAAGACGCGCTCCGGTATGCCCATAAGAACGGGCTGTATGTGCTGGTACAGAGCGGCGACGCGGCTGCCTTGGCGGAATTGCCCCCAGGATTCAAGCCCAAAACATGGTAGTTAAACGCCCATCCGCGCCGCCGGATACAAGACCGCCTTTGACGCGGACCGCTAAAGTCAAACGGAAGGGCTGGTTAATACGGCGTTATCAACAAGGCCCGCGAATTACCACTGATGGCATCTTGAAGTCCGTGTTAATCCTATGTTTCATATCACATGGTTGCCCCGCTTTATACAAAGACTTCCACCGGTATGGCGCGTCCTAGGGCGTTTTGCAGGGCTTGGGCGCGATCCTCCAAATAGTCCGGCCCCAGGGCCTCAGCCAGCGGGTCTTCTGGAGCGGGCCGGGCCTTTCCATAGATTTGGACCCCCTGGATACCCGCGCCAGGCGCGGCGTTCAGCCCGGCAAGCTCCGTTGCCAAGGCGGTCCAGGCCGCGGCTTCTTCAGCGGAGGGAGCCTCGCCGTTAATACGGCAGAGCATGGTTTGGAGTATTACCGGCGCCCGGCGTACCAATTCCCGGATACGGTCCAACAGGGCGTTAAAGGGAACCGGCGAACGGTTCATCCGGGCATACCAGTCCCCGGTTCCGGCATCCAGCTTGAGCCAGATGGAGAGCCGCTCTGGTCCGGCGGCAAAGCGGCGCAACAGATCAAAGGTCTGATCGCTCAAAAGCCCCGTGCCGTTGGTGATGAGTACCAGGGCCGCGCCGCTTGCTTCCTGGTCCCGGATACGGGCGGTGGCTTCCAGCGCCTCATGGAATTGGGGCGCCAGGGAGGGTTCCCCGTTGCCGGAAAAGGAGATGTCCCGCACTGGAAACTCACCGGCTTTGAGGCGGCGCAACGTAGCCCGCAGTTCCGTTTCCAGCAGGTCAAGGCGGAAAGCCGCGTCCCGTTGAAAGGGGAAGACCTCGCAATAGGGGCAGTCAAAGGAGCAGACCTTGCGATCCGGGAACAGGTTGATCCCCACTGAAAGCCCCTTCGAGCGCCGGGAAAAAACCGGGTACACCAGGACGCCGCTTTCACGGCTCCGGTGGTTCTCCACCGGGCCGGGCTGAACATCACACATCCCCGGCCTCCCGGCTGGCGGCGCTTTCGGCGTGGAAAAAAAGCCCCTCAGCCCGGGCTATCCGCTTCGCCGCTTCCAGGGCCTGAGCATAGCCTGGACCCGGAGCGCCCCGGAGGCTGGTCAGAATTTTGAGGAAATGCCGTACCGAAAGCCCCCCCGAAAACCGGGCGCTTCCCCGGGTGGGCAGGGTATGGTTGATCCCCGCGGTATAATCCCCCAAGGCTTCCACGGCCAGGCTTCCGATAAAGAGGGAGCCGTAATTAACCAGGCCGGGAATCCACCGGTCCGGATCGGCAACCTGAAGTTCCAGATGTTCCGGCGCGATGGCATTGGCAATCCTGACCGCCTCTTCTCGTTGATCATAGATAACCATGAGCGCTCCCCGTTCCAGGGAAGCGGCGGCACAGGAACGACCCGGCGCCGCCCCTTCGCGCTGCTCCGGGTCCAGGGCCGCCAGCCCCAGCCGCCGTTCCAAAGCCGCTTGCAGTTCCTCCGCCAAGTCCCGGTTAGGCAGGAGAACGCGGGACCGGGCATCCGGATCATGCTCCGCCTGGGCCAGCATATCCGCCGCAGCCCTATCCATTGCCCGCCCCCCCCCCGCTCCGTCGGCAATGATAAGCACATCCGTCGGGCCGGCGATGAAATCGATACCCACTTCCCCAAAGAGGAGCTGTTTTGCCGCAGCCACATAGCGGTTTCCCGGACCAGCGATAAGGTCTACCTGGGGGACGCTTCCAGTGCCCAGGGCAAGGGCGGCGATACCCTGGGCGCCTCCCAGGGCAAAGTACCGGAGGGGCCGGCGGCCTTCATTCATGCGGCGCGCGGCTAGATGGGCCGCGGCCAGAATACGGCGGTCCGGGAACCCGTCCGCCTGGGGGGGCGAAGCCAGGATGATCTCCGCGACGCCGGCGGCCATGGCAGGGATAAGGCCCATGAGGACCGAGGAGATCAGGGGGAAGCGGCCTCCGGGAACATAGATTGCCGCCCGCTGAACCGGAACAACGCGCTGCCCGGTAAAGAGCCCCGGGGCCAACTCGAATTCAAAGTCCGCATACTGCGCCCGCTGGCGGAGAGCAAAAATTTTGCCATGCTCCGCCGCGCATTCCAGGGCGGCCAGCAGTTCCGGCTCCCGTTCCCCCAGTTCTTGATAGGAGCGGCGGGCGAGTTCCGCCGGTACTTCCAGGGTTTCCGGGGAACACTTGTCAAAACGGGCGGCAAATTCCCGCACCGCCGCATCCCCCCGGCGCCGCACCGCGTTGATAATATCCCGAACCTGCGGAAAAACCGTTTCCGCATCAGGCGGCTTCTCCTGCCGCCAATAGCGGTCAAACTCCGCGCTTTGCAGTACGCGCATAAAAAGCTCCTTGCCAATGCAGGCGAAATCGCCGGGCTTGTTTATCCCTTGGGTACGCGCCCTGCCCCCTCTGCGGGGGTTCTACCCCCGCAACGCCCCCGCCGGGGGGCCGAAAGGCCCCCCGGTCCCCCCCTTAATTATTGTTGACAGACTGCTTCTTGTGAGACCGCCCACAGGAAATCATCCATCTCCGCGTCGGTTCCTATGGAAACCCGCAGAAAATCCTCAATGCGGGGCTGGTTAAAATGCCGCGCCAGTATACCCCGGCCCCGGAGGGCTTGCAGCAAGGCGATACCCGG
This sequence comes from Treponema sp., assembly GCA_031279975.1. Taxonomy (GTDB): domain Bacteria; phylum Spirochaetota; class Spirochaetia; order Treponematales; family Breznakiellaceae; genus JAITHL01. The sequence continues at coordinate 2,780 of JAITHL010000054.1, forward strand.
CAGGCCGGGCTTCCGGATAAAGAGAAAGTTCGCCTCCGAAGGAAGGACCTGGAAACCCAGGGCTTCCAGGTCCGCGGAAACCCGCCGCCGGGTGGCGATGATACGGCTGTTTATCCCTTGATAGTAGGGGAGGGCCTGAAAAAACGCCGCCGCGCCAGCCTGGGCAATCCGGTCCAGGGGATAGGAATTAAAGGAATCCCGGATACGGCAAAGCCCCTCGATGAGGGCCTCGTTCCCAATAGCAAAACCCGCCCGCAGCCCCGCCAGGGACCCCATCTTGGACAGGGTATGCACGGTAAGCAGATTAGGGCAGCGCTCGATATAGGGCGCCATAGAGCGCTCCCCCGGCAGGGGCCCGCCGGCAAAGGCTCCGTAGGCTTCGTCCACCGCCACCACCCGTTTGCGCCCGGCATGGTAGTCCGCGATACGCAGGAGTTCCGCGGTTCCAAGGGCCATGCCCGTGGGCGCGTTGGGGTTGGGCAGGATGACCCCGCCCGCGGGGGCAAGAAAACCTTCCACGGGAATTGAAAAGTCCCCGGCCAAGGGCACGGTACGGCTGGGAATGTCCCAAAGGCCGGCGTATACCGGATAGAAACTATAGGTAATGTCTGGAAAGAGCAGGGGCGGCCCCTGGGTTTCAAAAAAGGCCCCAAAGATAAAGGCCAATACCTCGTCGGAACCGTTACCCATAAAAACCTGTTCCGGCCTTACCCTATATGCCGCGGCCGCGGCACTCCGCGCTTCCCAACATTCCGGGTCAGGGTAGCGTCTGAGAGACTCCCCCGCGGCGCGTTTGAGGGCCTCGATAACCTCCGGAGCCGGGGCATAGGGGTTTTCATTGGTGTTGAGCTTGATCACCCGCTCTCCCTGGGGTTGTTCCCCCGGAACATAGGGGGAAAGCCGCCGGACGCGGCTATTCCAATAGACGCTCATTTTTTATGCCGCCGGTCCAGTTCCTCCAATACCGCTTCCACGGTTACGCCTTCCCGGGTCATAAGGACGGTGGCAAAATAGAGGAGGTCCGCCGCTTCCCCGATCACCTGGCCGGAATTTTCCGCAAGGCACAGTTCCTCCGCCTCTTCCCGTATCTTTTCCCGTACCAGTTCGTCATCCAGCGCGGCGGTGTAGGAACCAGGAACCGGGCTGCGCAACCGCCCGGCAATGACGGCTTGGAGGAATTGCCAGGTATAGGACCGTTCAACGTTAAAGCACGACCAAGCGCCGGTATGGCACACCGGCCCCGCCGGTTCCGCCGTCGCAAGCAGCGCGTCCCGGTCGCAGTCGGCCCGCAGCCGGATAAGTCGGAGGGTATTACCTGAAGTTTCCCCCTTCATCCAGAGCTTATTCCTGCCACGGCTGTGGAAACAGACCTTGCCCCGTTTGAAGGTTTCGCGCAGGGCTTCGGCGCCGGTAAAGCCGGTCATTAGCACCTGTCCATCGGGGCTTTGGACGATGAGCGGCAGCAGAGCCGGCCCCTTGCCCCCGCCGCCCTTTTCCCAGGCCAGGGATTGGACAAAGGCATCGGCAAGGCCCACCGCGCCGGTGTAAAGGGCCATGCCAAGCTGGACGTTACAGCCCAGGGCGGCAAGCCCGGCGATTTCCTCCAGGGTGGAAACGCCGCCGGCTACGGTAAGCGAACAGCTAACCGCCCGGCGCAGTTCCCGCACCGGCTCAAGATCAATCCCCCCCAGCATGCCTTCCCGTTCCACGCAGGTAAAAAGGAGTTCCGCGGCAAAGGGTTCCACCGCCTTTGCGGTTTCGATCAGGCCCAATCCGGTAGGGGTTTTCCAGCCGTCCACGAGAATTTCGCCCTTCCGGGCATCCACCGCGATAACGAGCCGCTCCCGGCCTATCCGCTTTGCCACGGCCTCAAGCAAGGGGGCGTTCACCTGGAATTCGCCGCCCGCGGCCCCGGCGCCCTTTTTGGCTGGGTCCCGGAAAGCGCCGGACCCCAGGATGATCTTCCGCGCCCCCAGGCCCACCCATGCCTGGGCCTGCTCCGGCGTTCTGATCCCCCCCCCAACACGGCACTCAGCCTTACGTAGGATGGCCTTGATCAAACCGCTATTGGAAACCGGGGCGCCCATAGCGGCGTCCAAATCGATCACCGCCACTTCCCCATAGCGGTCGAATTCGGCGGCCAATTCCAGGGGATCATCCCGCTCCAGCGCGCGCTCCGCGCCCTGCCGCAGCTGCACAACCTTATTGTTCTGTATATCAATTGACGCGATTACCATTCTCTTACGCAGACTCCTTGCGCTTTTACATACCGTTTGATCGCCCCTATGGTGGTCTTGCCAAAGTGAAGCATGGAAGCCACCAGGGCGGCGTCGGCCCCGCCTTCTCCGGGGTTTTCGCCCTGCGCATCCGGCAGGAGGACCTGGGCTATCTGTTCCAGGCTGCCCGCGCCGCCGGAGGCGATAACCGGAACCGGAACCGCCGCCATGATACGCCGGATGAGTTCCAGATCGTATCCAGCCCCGGTCCCGTCGGCGTCTATGGAATTGAGGAGTATCTCCCCGGCCCCCAATTCGACCGCTTGAACAGCCCAGGCCACAGCGTCTATGCCGGTATCGGTTCTGCCGCCGTGGGAATAGGCGCGCCATTGCCCCGCCGGACTTCCGCAGTCCCGGCCCTGGGGAGCGTCTAGCCGTTTCGCGTCAATCGAGAGTACCACGCACTGCCGGCCATAGGCCCTGGCCATCTCGGCCAACAGAGCGGGCCGCTGTAAGGCGGCGGTACAGACCGATACCTTGTCCGCCCCGGCGTTCATAGCCTCCCGCATGTCCTCCAAACGCCGGATGCCCCCGCCCACGCAAAGGGGGATAAAGACCTCCTTCGCCACTTGGCGGACCGCGTCCAGCAAGGTGGCCCGGCTCCTATAGGAAGCGCCGATGTCTAGAAAGGTAAGCTCATCCGCCCCCTCGTCATTATAACGCCGGGCCAGCGCCGCCGGGTCCCCCGCGTCCTGAAGGCCCGTGAACTTGATCCCCTTTACCACCCGCCCCTCATCCACATCCAGACAGGGAATGATCCGTTTCGCCTGCATCAAGGCCCCCTAGGGAAGCGCTGAATAATTCAATCGAGCATTATTCAGCGCTACTTTAGCGCGATTTTTCGCCCGGCATTTATGCCGGCGTTTTCTATAAGAAAACCCGCGAAAAATAATAGGGAACCGCTGATTGCGGACCGAAGGTCCGAAGTCCATGTAATCAGCGGTTCCCTAACAAGCCTGGGCCCAATTTTCCAGCAGCCTGAGCCCCAGGAGGCCGGACTTTTCAGGATGGAACTGCACCGCCGCGCAGTTCCCCCATTCCACCGCTGAACAGTAGGGCAGATAATACTCCGTCCATGCCGCCGCCGCGCTTGCGTCATCGCAGACGACGTAATAAGAATGTATATAATAGAAGAATGTATCCTGGGGAATGCCCCGGAAGAGCCGGGAATCCACACGGGCGCGGGTTTGGTTCCACCCGATCTGGGGAACCTTCCGGCCTGGAAAGCGTTTGACCCTGCCGGGAAGCGCTGAAAGCCCCTGGCGAGCCGCCCCATGTACCGGCGGGGCTTCCTCAGAACTGGCAAATAGCGCCTGCATCCCGATGCATATCCCCAGGAAGGGCCGGTCTAAGCGTATCCACTCTCGCAGGGCCCCGGCGTAGCCGGATTGTTCCAGGGCATCCATGGTGGTCCCGAAATGCCCGTCTCCCGGAAAGAGGACCTTGGCATAGGCGGGCGAAGGGCCGGAAAGCTCTTCAGGGCCCCGGATAAACCGGGCGCTCAGGCCCAAACGGGAGAGGGCGTTCATCACCGAACCAAGATTCCCCGCGCCGTAATCCACTACCCCGATCAAGCCGCCGCTCATACCAGCACGCCCTTGGTAGAGGGAACCCTATCGCCCTGCCGGGGATCGATTGCGCAGGCATCCCGGAGGGACCGGGCCGCGGCCTTAAACAGGGCCTCGATCTTGTGGTGATCGCTGCGGCCCCGCAGAATGTCCAGGTGCAGGGCCATCCCCCCGGCGTTCACAAAGGCCTGCCAGAAGTCCTCAACCGTATCGGTCTGAAAGGCCGCCATCCCGGCGGCGTGGGGGCTCCGCGCCGGAGCGGAGATCAAAGGGGTCCCGGAAAGCCCGGCGTTAAAGACCAGGAAGGCCCGGCCTGAAAGGTCCACCGCGGCCCGGGCCAGGGTTTCATCCATGGGGAACAGGCAGCTTCCCGATCGCCGTATACCCCGCTTATTCCCCAGGGCCTGGGCAAAACAGCGGCCCAAAGCTATCCCCGTATCTTCCACCAGGTGATGCTGATCCACCTCCAGGTCTCCGGAGGCCCGGATATCCAAATCGAACAGCCCGTGCCGGGCAAAGGTATCCAATAGGTGCGCCATAAACCCAATGGGATAGTCCAGCCGGGCTATCCCGCCGCCGTCCAGATTCAGCTTCACGGCGACCGCTGTTTCCCGGGTTTCCCGGCTTAGTTCCGCTTCCCTCGGCATGAGCGGGGCTTCTTCAGGATAGGGGAAATTCATAATACCGCCTTCCGCAACGCATATTCCACAATATCCACAGCGCCGAGCCGCTTCAAACGGGGGATCAGGCCGCCGACCTCCCCCTTTTGTACCGCTATTTTTACCGCAAAGCCCTCGTCCCCGTGGAGGGGGGCCACCGTGGGGCTCCGCATGGCCGGAAGGCCGTGTACCAGTTCCCCAAACCGGGCTTTGGACACATTCATCTCCAGCATCACCCGGTCCCGCCCGTCCAGAACCGCCTTAAAGAGCATGGCCAGTTCCTCGATCCGCCGCCGCTTTTCAGGACGGGCCAAGGCGGATTTGGCGGCTACAAAACGGGTGGAGGATTCCAGAATATCCGCCACGATCCGCAGGCCGTTATCCTTCAAGGTTTGCCCGGTGGAGGTGTTATCAACGATCATATCCGCGTCATCCGGGGGAAACACCTCGGTGGCCCCATAGGTTCTGAGTATCCGGTAAGCATAGCCTGAAGCCTCCAGCCAGTTCCGGGCCAGGGATACATATTCGGTGGCAACCACGAGTTTCCGGGATTTCAGGTCCCCATCGTTCATAACCCGGGGAACCGCGGCCACAATCCGTACCCGGTCGAATCCCAGGTCCAGCACTTCCTCCACTTCGGCGGCGCTCTCCCGTATCCAGTCCAGACCGGTAAAGCCCGCGTCATGGCTCCCCAGTTCCAAGAGTTCCCCCACATTCTGGGGCTTCATGATCTTGGCATCCAGCCAATCAACGGAAAGCCGGGGCCGGTAAGTCCGGTCCGGCAGGGCAATGCCGATTCCCGCGTCATCAAAGAGCCAAGAAATATTCTCAAATATCCGCCCCTTGGGAATCAAAATTCGCAGTTTTTCCATAGCCTCCCTTACTCCGAACCCTTCAGGTTCTCCGCTGCCCCGTGCGGGGCGGCGCCCCGCAACGCCCCCGCCCTCCACCAGGGTTGATCATCTTAACGCAGGGTTCGCAGGAGGGCCCGTAATTCGGGGTTGGTCATAAACTCGGCTTGGACCCTTTGTTCGGCCTCCTGGGGCTGGAGGATGATCTCGTCCCCTTCGGTGATGAGATCGAAGAACCCCCTGCGGCTGATGGTTCCCGCGCTTACCTCCTCGTCAACCTGTTCAATCACCAGGGTTCCCACAATATCCTCCGGCGAATAGACAAGACCGATCCCCGCGTTTTGCACGGCGGGCTGGTTTTTTTTAACCACCTCGTATACTTGGCCTGCCCGCACCCCGTCCGCCCGGCCCTTGTCGATAAGGCCCTGGGAAGAGCGGCGGCGCAGGAGGGCGCCCCGGAAGGGCAGGGACGCGGAAAACTGCTCCACTATGCCCCGGGCCGCGTTGCGCAGCCGGTCCGTTCCGGCGCGGTAGATCGAGAAAGTTCCGGCGGCTGAACCGGTCCTGGCCACAAAAAGCTCCCCTTTGATTGAAAGGTCCCGCGGATTTTCGGACACCGAGATCACCAGGAAGTAATCCGCCCCGGCTTCCCGGGCGATCCGGTAGGCTTGGGAAAAAGAGGGCTGCCGTAATTCCAAGGACATGGAGTCCAGATTCCGGTCGTGTACGAGGAGGTCCCGGATATAGGCGGCGGCGGCGCTTCCCGCGTCCACATGCTGAATTCCCGACTGGGCGGCCACGGAAAAAACCGCCACCTTCCAATGCCGCTGGGCATCCGCCGGGTTCACCCCCCAGCGGCGGTACAGGGCATCCGCCAGAAGCGCGTTATAGGCTTCCACCGCCTCATCGATACGCCGGTCGGCAACGCCTAGGTCCTGGATAAACCGCAATTCCTCAAGATACCGGGCGGGATATTTCTGCGTCTTCAGAATTTCGGCAAATTCCCGCCGCTCCGCCGCATAGGGGTTAAGCCGCAAGCCCCGGCGGTATTCAAAGAGGGCCTGATCCCCCAGGTTGCGGGACCGGTATTCCCGGGCCCGGTTAAAATGCCAGGAGGCCCACCAGGACCGGCGGGGGTCTTCCAAGGGGGTATGGGAAATGATCTGATCCTCCAGGATGATGCGGATAAACTCATCATGCGCGTTCATGTCTATACCGGTGGAAAGGATGCCGATGGCTTCGGCATGACGGCCAAGCCTGCTATAGGAGAGGCCCTTGAGATACCACGCGCCGGTATCATCCCGCGTATCGGCAATGGCCTCATCCGCCAGCCGGGCGGCTTCCTCAAATTGGCCGGACCGGTAGCGCAGTATTGCCAGGAGGGACCGGGCCGGGGCATACCCGGGCCGCAGGGCCAGGGCTTCCCCGGCGTAGCGGATAGCCGAAGCGATACGGCCCGCTTGGGCATCCAGATAGGCGGCGTAATACTGAACCCGGTGATCCCCCGAATGTTGGAGCAAGGCCCGTTCAATGTAGGTCCGGGACCTGTCCGCGTCCCCCACCGAGCCCAGGACCAAGGCCAGGGAGATAAGGACCCGCCGGTCGTCGGGATACCGGCGTATCACTTCCTGGTACCGGCTGATGGCGTCCCCGGTCCGGCCGCGGGCAATATCCATCTCCGCCGCGGCAAAGAGGGCGTCCTTGTTATAGGGCTCCCTGGAGAGGACCTCGGCGACAACAGCGGAAGCGTTTTCCAAACGGCCCATGGCGATAAGGATGAATGCCTCCAGGTTTGCCAAGGCCGTACTCCCCCGGGCAAGGGTCCGGGCCCTGCGGACATAGCTGAGGGCCTGATCGTGCTCCTCCAGTTCATAGTAGCACTCCGCCAAGGCCGCGGTTCCCTCAGCGTGGGCCGGATTCAGCTTGAGACATTCCAATAAGGATTCCGCCGCGGCGTACCAGTCCTCCCGGACCATAAGATTCCGGCCCGCCTGATAATAGGAGGCCGCGCTTCCGCCAGCGGCCTGGGAATAGAGGGGCTCCGCGCCGCCGGACAAAACGCATACCCCCAAACAAACCGCAATAACCCGCCGGCCTTTCATGAGGAATGCTCCCGTTTTAATACTATCTTTACCGTTTTGATCTTATGGCCTTCCATATCCTGAATGATAAAATCCGCCCCTTCGTATACCGCTTTTTCATATTTCACGGGAATCTTTCCCAGGAGGTCGAAAACAAAGCCCCCCAGGGTGTCAAAGTTTTCAACCGGCAGGGTTATGCCAATCTCTTCGGTTATATCCGCTAAATGCGCCCGGGCGTCGCAGAGATAGGCGTTATCCCCCAGTTTGAGGATGTGCTCCGGCTCATTGTCAAATTCGTCCTGGATATCCCCGATAATTTCTTCTATTATATCTTCCATGCAAACGATTCCTGAAACGCCGCCGTATTCATCCACCACTACGGCGATATGCACCCGCCGCCGCCGCAGCTCCCGCAGGAGGGCGTCGATATGTTTTGAAAGGGGGACAAAAAAAGGCTTGCGCAACAGATTTTTCATGCCAAATTCCTGATTGCGGACCAGACATTGCAGCACATCCTTGACATAGAGGATGCCTATCACATTATCGATGGTATCCTCATAGACCGGAAACCGGGAATGGCCGCTTGCGCAGATCAGGGCAAGCAGTTCTTCCTTGGGCGCGTCTATCGAGAGAAATACCGTATCGATTCTTGGCACCATTACCTCTTTAACGGTAGTTTCAGGTAATTCCATTACCCCTCGAATCATTTCTTGTTGATCCAATTCAAGGGAATCGTAGGATTTTTTATCCCGCTCCCGTTTTTTAAGGAGGGATTTCATAAATGTTTCCACCCTCATGGGACCTCCGGCGGGGGCAGAATCCGCTCCCCCCCTAAGGCGCTTAACAGGTCCTCCTGGAGCCGCAGCATAGACCGGTCCGCCGCGCCGTCCGCTGGTTCATCCGGGTGATCCATTCCGTTCAGATGCAGTATGCCGTGAATGAGGAGCCGCCGCAGTTCCTCATCTTCGGAAACCTGAAAGTACCGGGCGTTTTCTCCCAGGGCGTCCAGGGATATCAGAATATCACCGGGAAGATACCGCGCCCCCTCCCCCTCCTCCAGGGTTTCCCCCAGGGCAAAGGAAAGAATATCCGTGGGTTCGTCCCGGTTCCGATACCGGGCGTTCAATTGCTGGATATACCGGTTATCGCAAAGCCGGATAGCAAGGTCCCAGTTATCCTTATGCAGCCGGTCCAGCACCTTCAGCCCGTAGGCTGCGAGTTTCCCTGTCCAGGCAGGTAAGGGAACTTCCTCAACAGAAACCTCGATCCGGTTCACGCTTCCTCCCCTTCCGCCGCCAGAGCCGGGGGGTCCGCCGCGTCAGACGCCTGCCCTTCTTTCTGGGCCGGTTTGGGGTATTCGATCCGGGAATGGTAATAACCGGCTAAAACCCGGACAAAGGATTTTTTTATGGTTTCCAGGTCCCGGAAGGTCAGTTCCGACGCCGAGAGCTGGTCATGCTCAAATTTTGCCATAATAAGGTCCCGGATAAATTTTTCCAGCCGGGAAGCGGTGGGTTTCTTCAGGGTCCGGGCCGCCGCTTCGGTAACATCCGCCAGCATCACCACCGCGGATTCCCGTGAGCGGGGGGGCATGCCGGGATAGGAAAAATCTTCGATATTTACCTGCCCTTCCCGTTTGAGGGCCTCATGGTAAAAGTAGGTAATCACCGAATTGCCGTGGTGTTCCGCCACTATGTCCACAACCTCCTTGGGCAGCCCCAGGTTCCGGGCCTTTTCCACCCCCAGTTTAACATGGCTGCGGATCACCGTGGCGGAAAGCCGGGGAGCAATATCATCATGCTTATTATACGCGGTTTGATTTTCCACAAAATAATCAGGCTGTTCCATTTTCCCAATATCGTGGTAGTAGGCCCCGACCCGGGCAAGCAGGGCATTAGCGCCGATTTCCTGGCAGGCGTTTTCCGCCAGGCTGGCCACCATAAGGGAATGGCTGTAGGTACCCGAAGCCGCGTTGAACAGCCGTTTCAAGATAGGGGCGTTCAAATCCGCAAGCTCAATAAGCCTGAAGGTGGTTACCGAATTGAGGAGCTTTTCCAGGATAGGGAGAAAGCCCAGGACCAGCATACCCGACGCGGCGCCGTTAAAAACGGCCCAGAAGAGGATCAACGGATAGTTTTCCACGGCTTCCCGGTACAAGAGCAGCGCGGCCAGCACGGCGATGAGGTTGACTCCCCCCACCAGGCTCCCGGCCTTGACCAGATCCAGCCGCCGCTCCGCTCCCCGCAGGGTATAGACCGCGGCAAACCCGGAACTCAAGGCGACCATACAGGAAGCCGCGTCGAAGGAACCGGCCAAGAGGGCGCCCAGGGGCAGGATCATAGCCATAACAAGCGCCAGGGACGGGGAGATCAGCATGGAAGCGAGCATGACCACCAAGGGGGTGGGCAGAAACAGGGCCGCCGGCAGGGCGCCCAGGATGGCGAGGTTCTTAACCCCCACGGAGGCGGTAATATAGGCCGCGGATAAGATACAGACCAGGTATGCCTCCGCGGGTTTAAGGGTCCGTTTCAGGTTCCGCGGCCCCGCGAGGAAGAGCAGGAGCGCGAAAAGCAAGGCAAGCGCCAATGCCTGCCCGGCGAGCATACGGACATCCACGCCGCCGCGGGAACTGTTGAGGGCCCGGAGTTCCATAATATTATCTTCCGTTACGATAAAACCCTTGCGGATTATCCGTTTTCCCCGCTCAAGGTACTTTACCACCGGCTCCATCGTATCCTTGAGTTCTTGAACCCGCTCGGCCATGGCTTCGGCGGAAAAAAATACGTTTTCGGTAATAAAGGGCTTTACCATGCCCGTTATCAGGGGGCTGAACGCGGGAGGCAGTGCGTTGTCCGCGATATACCGGGCAATCGCGTCGTCCACCCGGTGGATGGTAAGTATCCGGTCGTAACGTATCTGCTCCCGTTCGGTCCGGGGGCCGTAATTATGCCGCAGTTCGGCAAACTCCGGGTTATAGGTTTGGGGAACCTCCGCCGGCACGGTAAATATCCCCGCCTCCAGCAGCGTTTCCAGGACCCGGCTTCCCAGTTCCGGGAGTTCCGCCCGCCGCTGTTCCCGGTAGAGCCCCCGCAGGAGGGCTTCGGAAAAGGCATTGGGAAAGGCAGCCGCTACAGCTTGATAGAAGGCGTCCGCGCCGCCGGGAGCCTCAGACGGGCCGGCATATTCCAGCGCCAGGGCGGCAAAACGGGCATAGGCTTCCCGCATACCGGCGCTTATATCATTTGAATAGGTAAAAACCGCCGGGATCATCCGTTCCTGAACCGCGAACTGCTGTTGGGTGGCCTGCTCGTCCACATAGGAAATGGACGACTGGGCCGCCACATCCCGCTCGGACACCTTGCCCGCTTCAAATTCGGCAAGGTCTATGGAGCCGGCCCCGGCCCGGCCCCGGCTGCCGATGACCACCGTCAGGGTAAGGATAAACGCCGACGCCGCGGCCAGGGCGGGCCCCGTCCGGAGTTTCCCCGGCTTCAGGCTGCTGAAAAAGGCGTTACTGTTTAAACCGATAGTATGTTTGTTCATTTATGTTTTATGGCTGTTCATTATCGTAGGCTTGAATGATTTTTTTTATCAGCGGATTCCGGACCACATCCCCGGTATGGAAATAGGTGATTTGAATCCCCTCCACCGCCGCGAGGATTGAAACCGCGTGGAGCAGCCCCGAATCAATCCGTTTGGGCAGGTCTATCTGGGTGGCGTCCCCGGTAATAACCGCCCGGGCCTGTTCGCCCAGCCGGGTAAGGAACATCTTCATCTGCTCTTTCGTGGTATTTTGGGCCTCATCCAGAATAATGACGCAGTTATTGAGGCTTCTCCCCCGCATATAGGCCAGGGGCGCTATCTCGATCCGGTGATCTTCTTCCATGCGGCGGATCATCTCAAAGGGTATCAGGGACTCCATGGCGTCATACAGGGGCCGCAAATAGGGATTTATCTTCTGGATCAGGTCTCCGGGTAAAAAACCCAGGCTTTCCCCGGCCTCCACCACCGGGCGGGTCAGGACCAGCTTGCGCATTTTTTTGGAGAGCACCAGGCTGAGGGCCTCGGCGATGGCCAGAAAGGTCTTTCCCGTTCCCGCGGGCCCGACGCAAAAGCAGATATCCCGGGAACGCATACCCAGTATATAGGCCGCCTGATTGCGGGTCCGGGGAAACACGTTATTGAACCCCTGGGGGATGTGGATCAACGCTTCCCGCATCAGGTCCGCCCCGGCGCAAGCGCCCGGCGGATGGTCTTGTACCACCGCCAAGGCCCGGACGTACTCCGGTGAGGGGGCCTCCCCGTCCTCCACCGCCGTGATGAGGCTGTGTATCATCCGCTTAAACCGCCTGACCCCCGCGGGATCGGCCCCCTCAAACCGGATTTCATTTCCCCGGGTATTGACGCGGCCTCCCAAGAACCTTTCCAGCATCCGCAGATTCCCGTCATTAACGCCGCACACCCCGGACAGGACATCCCGGCTGTCCAAGACGATGGTTATGCTTTCCTCCAAATCAACCTCTGATCAAAAAGTCTATAGCCCTCTGAATAGGGGAGTCAATAGGGGAATTCCAGGGCCGGCGCGGATACCAGAGATAGGCCCGTCCGCCCTTTCTCTCTTCTCCGTTCTCTCTTCTTTCTTCCCGGTTATCTGATACCCCTCCGGCGGGTCCGCCCTTGACCGGCGCCGGTTTTCTCCGTACCCTTATCCCTAGGGAAGCGCTGAATAACTCAATCGAGCATTATTCAGCGCTGCTTTAGTGTGATTTTTCGCGGTTTTCCATAGGAGAACGGGAAAAATAATAGGGCGGCGCTGATTAATCCGGACTTTTTATACTAGGGCCCGCCAATTTTCACGGATTACCGCTGATTATAGGCTCTTAAAATCCGTGTTAATCCGTGGACTCTTTTGATACCGTCGCGTTAATCAGCGGTTCCTAGGGAAACACTGATTAAATCCAATCGAGGATTTAATCAGTGTTTCTTACCCGCATTTGCGTAATGAAATGAGCAAATGCAGAGGGTAACGCTGATTAGCGTCAAGTTAATCAGCGT
>JAITHL010000105.1 GCA_031279975.1 Treponema sp.
TTTTCCGTCCCCGTCTTCCCCGGCAAACACGGTATTCGCCAGGGACTCAAGGGAAGCGCCGTCCGCGTCAGCGGGGGGCGGCGGCGGGTCTTCCTCCGCCGCGGGATTGGCGCAGGATAGTACCAGCAGGGCCGCCAAGAACGGCGTTAGGCCAAAAATCTTTTTCATAAACACTCCTTAACACTTCTTATGAAGCGCTGATTTATTCGATAGAGAACCCGGACTGAAGGCCCGCAACCAGCCGCCCCGGCAGGCAAATCTAATAAAGCGGCGCTGATTAAACCGGCTTTTTAACAAGGTCCGCGGATTGCGCGGATTATGTCAATCAGCGCCGGGCCCGGACCAAGTATCCGCAATCCGCGGACCCTTTTGACGCCTTTGAATCAACCAGCCTTTCCCGCGGAAAAAAAGGCTATCCCGCGTCTGTCCATGAAGCCGGCTGCTTTATGGACAGACACTATCTATTCCATGTACCTTCGCGCTTTCCATGATATGTTTGCTTTAATCAGCGTTGCCCTAGTTCACGCGGACGCATACCATGGACCCTAGGCCGCTTGCCTCCCCAAAGGCAATGGTATGGGCGGCGGCGTTGAGGGTAAAGGTTCCAAGGCCCTCTATGGTCCAAAGGCCGTCTCGCAAAGCAAACGTGAACAGGCGCTGTTTCTCCTCCTCCGTATCCACGTCATAGGTACGGGTAACGTACACCTGGGACGCGCTGGTAAAGTGTATTATCACCAGGGTTCCGGCATAGCCCCCAATAGCGCTTCCCGCCGCGGTTCCAGTCCATACCGTGCCGTTCAGGTCCGAAGGCCGGGCAGGGGAGGGCAGCGCGGCGAACTGCCGGGCAGGGGAGGGGGCGGGGCGCAGGGTTTTAAAGTCCGCGCCGTGTCCATAGCTCTTGTAATCCGGGAATACCAGGGTCTGATTATCCCCGTCTATGCGGAACCGCCCCAGGCTTCCGCCGCTGTATTCGCCGAGATCATCGATAGAACCGGTCTTGGCATCAGGATTGTAGGTATACGAATAGGCGTAGCCCGGCGCGGGGTAGGTATACTTAAAAGGATGGCCGGCGTAGGGATAGTACGCGCCGGTACTGTAGAGCATTACCCGGTCTTCGGAAATAAAGAAGAGCTGCAAACTCGGCCACCACCAGTAGGTTCCGGCGAGGGACGGCAAGGGAACATACGGCGTTACCCGGGCCGCCGCGCTTCCCGATTTTGTCCCATCCGCCGCCGAGGTCGCGGTAATGATCAGCTCCGTATCAGCCGGTTCGGTCTTGGCGACCGTGAGCAGGCCGGAAGCGCTGATTAGGGTTCCAGCCTGCGTATTCCCGCTGAGGCTCCAAACAACGGTCTTGTCCGCGTTTCCCGTAACCTCAACCACCGCGGTAAACTGGCGCTCAAGCCCCGGCGTAACCCGCGCGTCCTGGGGTTCCACCGTAACTTGCGCCACTGAAGGCGCGTCAATAAGGCTCACCGTGGCGGAGCCGAATTTTCCCGTATCCGCTTTGGCGGCGGCCCTTATGGTGAGGGCAAGCGCCGCCTCCCCCGGGGCCGCGGTAAAGAGGCCCGCGTTGTCAATGGCGGTTTGGGAATCATGCTCCCCGATGACGCTCCAGACGACGCTTTGGTCCGGCTTCTCTTCCCCGGTTCCCTCCACCAGGGCGGTAAACTGAAGGGATGCGCCTTTTACCACGGACGCGTCCTTAGGGCTCACCGTAAGGCGCTTTATGGGAACGCCGCCGCTTGGGTTTTGCCCCGGCCCGTTCCCGTTTTCATTCCCATTTCCGTTCCCGTTCCCGTTTTCACTCCCCGCTGGCGGCGCATCCTCCGGCGCCGCGTCAGGGCAGCCCGCCACCAGCAGGGCCGCGCAGAGCAGCAGGCCGCTTGCGGCGCAGAGCAGCAGGCCGCTTGCCGCGGCGCGCAGGACGCGCAGGACGCGCAGCCGAAGCCGCGCTGGACTCAGTGCGAAGGGCTGCTGATAATTTTTTTGCATCGCTGTTCTCCTTGTATTCCTTATTCTTCTTCCCCAATCCGCGCAAACTCCGCGCCGTGGCCGTAGCTTGCGTACTGGGGCACGATGATCCGGTCGTTTTGCGCCGCAACGCGGAACTTGCCGATATATTCGATCTCGCCGGTCTTGGCTGCCGGGTCATAGGAGTACCAGTCAACATACACCTGCTGTACCGGGTCCTCCGGGCGGTAACAGTTCAAATGGCCGCGCTGGACCCCCGCCGCGTCAACGCTTTCCACCACAAACTCTTTTATGGTTATGCTCCCCTGGGGCCGGTCAGCCCAGCGCCACGCGGTATGCTCAAGGTCCGGCAGGGGGATGACCGCCTCCTCCGGCGCGGTTTCCGGCTCTATCTGTCCACAGGCTGAACAGAACAGGAGCGCCGCCGCGTAAAACAGCGCGGCTACGGTTTCACCGCGCCTTCTCATTGCTCAGGCCCTTGGGTTTCTTCGTACAGGCGCGTAAACTCCGCGCCGTGGGGGTAGCTCGCGTACTGGGGCACGATGATCTTACCGTTTTCGGGCGTAACGCGGAACTTGCCGATATATTCGATCTCGCCGGTCTTGGCCGCCGGGTTATAGGAGTACCAGTCAACATACACCTGCTGTTCCGGGTCAAAGGGGCGGTAACAGTTCAAATGGCCGTGCTGGACCCCCGCCGCGTCAACGCTTTCCACCACAAACTCTTTTATGGTTATGCTCCCCTGGGGCCGGTCCCCCCAGCGCCAGGCGGTATGCTCAAGGTTCGGCAGGGGGATGTTTTCAGTTACCCGGACCACAGCGCTTCCCGATTTTGTTCCATCCGCCGCCGAGGTTGCGGTAATTACCAGTTCCGTATCAGCGGGTTCGGTCCCAGCGACCGTGAGCAGGCCGGAAGCGCTGATTAGGGTTCCAGCCCGCGTATTCCCGCTGAGGCTCCAAACAACGGTCTTGTCCGCGTTTCCCGCGGCCTCAACCATCGCGGCAAACTGGCATTCAAACCCCTGCGCGACCCGCGCGTCCTGGGGTTCCACCGTAACTTGCGCCACCGACGGCGCGTCAATAAGGCTCACCGTGGCGGAACCGTATTTTCCCGCGTCCGCTTTGGCGGCGGCCCTTATGGTGAGGGTAAGCGCCGCCTCCCCCGGGGCCGCGGTAAAGAGGCCCGCGCCGTCAATGGCGGTTTGGGGATCATGCTCCCCGATGACGCTCCAGACAACGCTTTGGTCCGGCTTCTCTTCCCCGGCCCCCTCCACCGCCGCGGTAAATCGCAGGGAATCGCCTTTTACCACAGACGTATTCTGGGGGCTCACCGTAAGGCGCTTTATAGGAACGCCGCCGCTTGGATTTTGGCCCGGCCCGTTTCCGTCTCCATTGCCGTTTTCGCTTTCATTTCCGGCTGGCTGCGCGGTTTCCGCGCCGCTTTCCGGGTTTTCGCAGGCAAAAAATAGCAGCGCGGCGCAAAACAGCGGCGCGCTTGCCCAGCGGATTTTTCGCGTCATGTTCTCATACCTCCCTCAAAAAATCTTCGCGGTAAAGCTAGTCCGCGGATTGCGCTGATTGACATAACCAGCGCAATCCGTGGAAGTTTCACGAATTGATATAATCCGTGTAATCAGCCCAATCCTTGAGCGGGCTTTCACGGATTGACATAATCAGCGGCAATCCGCATGCCTCCGAAAAAGTCTTGCGCCCGCCATCCCGCCCAGGGTTCGCGGACGCCGTATGCCGCCTATGGGTTCTTCGCGTCCCCTTGCTCCTTATAATCCGCCCTGGTTATTCGCCATCCGGCAGGCGCGTAAACTCCGCGCTGTGGCCGTAGTTTTTATAATTGAAAAAATGCATTATCTGGTTATCCCGCATCAGGATAAAGTCCCCCGCGGGGTAGCCTCCGGTGATAGTACCCCTTCCAGTGTCGCTGTCGTAGGTATAATAATCATCATAGACCGCCCCGTTCGGTTCGTTGCTGTAGTTGTCAAAAAACAGATGGCTTTCGGTGTCGAATATAAGGGTCCTGAACCCAAACGATCCGTCCCATACCCATTTTGTCCCTGTCAGGCTTGCCAGGGGGATGTTCCGGGCCGCTATAGTTACCAGCGCGCTTCCTGATTTTGCCGCGTCAACCGTAGACGTCGCGGTAACGGTCAGCGCCGCGCCAACCGGTTCGGTCTTATCCACCGTTAGAAGGCCATCCGCGCTGATTGCGGTTCCCGCCGCCTGGTTTCCCTGGAGGCTCCAGACAACGGTCTTAGCCGCGTTTCCCGTAACTTCCACCAGGGCGGTAAACTGGCAGGGAAAATCCGCGCCCGCCGTGGCGGTTTGGGGCATTACCGTAACTTGCGCCACCGACGGCGCGTCAATAAGGCTCACCGTGGCGGAACCGTATTTTCCCGCGTCCGCTTTGGCGGCGGCCCTTATGGTGAGGGTAAGCGCCGCCTCCCCCGCCGCCGCGGTAAAGAGGCCCGCGTTGTCAATGGCGGTCGCGGTATCATGCTCCCCGATGACGCTCCAGACAACGCTTTGGTCAGGCTTCTCTTCCCCGGCCCCCTCCGCCAGGGCGGTAAACTGGAGGGACCCGCCCCTTATGACTTCGGCGTTCCTGGGGCTCACCGTAAGGCGCTTTATGGGAACGCTGTTGCCGGGGTTTTGCCCCGGCCCGTTTCCGTCTCCATTCCCGTTTCCGTTGCCGTTTTCATTCCCGGCTGGCTGCGCGGTTTCCGCGCCGCTTTCCGGGTTTTCGCAGGCAAAAAACAGCAGCGCGGCGCAAAGCAGCAGGCCGCTTACGGCGCAAAGCAGCAGGCCGCTTGCGGCGCAGAGCGGCAGGCCGCTTGCGGCGCAAAACAGCAAGCGCGGCCGAAGCGGACCTTGGCGGCGCCGATAGTCTTTTCGCATGAGCTTCCTCCTTTATTCCGCGTCCCCAAGCCGGGTAAAATCCGCGCCGTGGCCGTAGTTCTTAAAATCCGTAAAATGCATGACCCGTCCCTCATTAAGGATGATGAAAGGCCCGGCGGGGTATTCCCCGGTTATGTTCCCCTGGCCGGTTGTCCGGTCATAGGTGTAATAATCATCCAGATGCTGGACCGCCGTTCCGTCCCTATGGTCATTGTGGAATATGAGATGATCCGGCGAATCAAACTCAAGGGTCCTCAGCCCAAAGGCGCTGTCCCATTCCCACCGGGTGCCTTCCAGCGTCGCGGGATAGTTTCCCGGGGCCGCCGCTTCCTCAGCGGGGCATCCGCAAAACAGCGCCCCAAGCAGCAACAGGCCGGCAATAACGCCCATCCTAAGCCCCCGGGGTCTTTTTCTATACATACACGCCGCTCCTTTCTTCAGATACTAGGCAGCCGCTGATTAAACCGTTTTTTCAACCCAGTCCACTGATTGCGCGGATTACCACGGATTACCCGTAACAAAACCCCGCTAATCCGTGAAAATCCGCGCTAATCAGTGGACTTTTTAACCCAGTCTACTGATTGCGCGGACCCTAGCCGGGTTACGGGGTAATCGCCGTAATCTTATCCGCGTAATCCGTCCAAGCCTCCTTGTAGGCTGCCACGCTTGCCGCGGGAACCTTTATATCGCCCGTATTTGCGACGGTGTTAAACGAACTAACACTGTTAATACTAGGCGGTTCTACCGCGTGGATGGTATAAACAGCGCCGTTTTTCACTCTCAGTGAAAAACCCCCTATATTCTTCATGGTGGCGGGCAGGATAACCCGCTCGACGCCTGATTCATAGGCCGCATAGGAGAGGATGTTTTCCAGCTTGGTATTTGAGAAATCCAGATCGGCAAGGCCGGCGCACCCTCTGAACGCCCATGAGTTAATGGTTTTAAGATTGCAGTTTTGAGGGAACGTTATTGACGCAAGGCTTGCGCAATTTTGGAACGCATACTCATCGATGAGGGTCAGGGACGCGGGCATGGCCACGGCGGTCAGTTTCGCGGAGATTGCCGCGCTGGTACCGTAGAATGCGTAGGGACCTATTTTAGTAACCCCCTCTGGAACCGTTACCGTTTCTGTATACGGCAAGACGGCCGCCACAACAACATCGTTCAGGATCAGGAGCCTGCCCTCATCGCCGGCCTTAAGCGGGCCGGCGCCGGTTACGGTAAACGCGGACAGCGCGGCGCAGCCTGAGAACGCCTGCGGGCCTACATAGACCAGCGAAGCGGGGAGGGTAAGGCTGGCAAGGGCCGACATGCCGGTAAAGGCGTTGGACCCCAGCCATTCCAGCTTTGCCGGCAAGACAAGGGTAGTAAGCTGGTCATTTAAGCCGCCGTTACTAGTGGTTGTCGTAAATGCGGATTCCCCTATGCTTTCCAAGGAAGCGGGGAATTCCAGGGCGGCAATGGGCTTGCACTGGTTAAAGGCCCTCGCCCCGATGTGTTTTAAGCCCGGGGGAAAGCGCGCCGACGCCAAAGCGGTGTTAAAGGTAAAAGCATAGTCGCTGATGCTGGTAACTTTTGTGTTGCTTAAATCAATCAGCGTGCGGACGTTGTTAGTAGAAGTACTCCCATAAGCGCCCGCGAATGCGTACTCGCCGATGGATTCCAGAGAATCGGGAAACGCCGTATTGCCCAGGACGTTACAGTAGTAAAACGCATATTTCCCTATGCTCTTCAGATTGGGGGGCAGCTTGACCTCGGTAAGTTTCGCGCAGCGGCTAAAGGCGTAAGCGCCGATATGGGTTAGCTGGGTACGCGAAAGATCAACCCGGGCAAAATTTATTAGGGTGCTGCTCGCTGATCCAAAGGCGTAATCCCCCAGCTCTTTCAGCGCGGCGGGGAACACCACCCCCGCATCCGCCCAAAGTTTAACGCCCCCAAAGGCGTAATTCCCTATGCTTTCCAGGGAACTGGGAAGATTCACACCCTCCAAATTTGAGCATTGTAAGAACGCGTTGGCCCCTATCCGTTTAAGGCCCTCAGGCAGGACAACCTTGACAATCACGGTATTGCCTTGAAAAAACCCGTCAGCGATTTCAACAACCCCCGATGGAACAATTACTTCCGCCGGCATAGGCTCCGTCCCCGCGTGCTGGATGAGGGCCTTCCCGCCCTCCCGGTCCAGCAGCAAAAAACCCTCCTCCGTGATGGACAGGGGGCCGGTCCCGCTCACCCCTATCCTGGCAAGATTGGCCGAACCACTGAAGATACCCTTGCCCGCCGAGGTAAGGGTTGGGCTGAGGTCTATTTCAGTCAAATTGTGGCATAAACTGAAGGCTGCCACGCCGATTTTGGTCACGCTGTCCCCCAGGAGTATCGAAGACGCGGCTGAACGGTAAAAAGCATTGTCGCCGATTTCCGCCAGCTTGGTGTGGGAAAAGTCAAATTCCGTCAGGGGCGAGTCCATAAACGCATAGGTTCCTATTTTTTCCAAGGAAGCGGGGAAGGCCAGGGCCTTCAGGGGCGTGGCGTAGAATGCGTAATTGCCGATGCTTTTTAAGGTGGAAGGCAGCGTCAATTTCAGGATATGCCCGGCATTGGGCCGCTGCGCGTCTATGCTGGTTGTGGTTACAAAGGAGCCGTCGGGAATATCCCCGAAGGAATCGCTTAAATCAAGTTCCACGTAGCGCCCGCGCAGGGCCCGGTAGAGTTTTCCCAGGGAATCGCTCGCGGCGCCATTATTGGGCAGGGGCGCGGCAAGGCCGGCCATGTTCACCCGCAGTTTTACGGCGTAGGGACTTTCCGCGGTGTTAAGCGGCTGGGCCGCGAGGTAGGCTTCCAGGTCCTCAAGGGCGGTAAAGTAAGACCCCGCCTCCGAGAAATCCCCGGCGGCAAAGCTCCAGTCCAAGGCGCTGATTAGGCCCTTGTAGATATGGACAATATCGCTTCTTCCGGCAATCTTGGCGGCATCCCCGGTTCCCGATGTCAAATGCGCTATAAGCCGGTAGTACCCCGCGGGAATGTCCCATACCCTATCAGACGGCTGATTGATAAGATTAACTTCCAGGGTCTTCACGCCCCCGGGGAAGGAGATCAGCTCAAGCCTCGCGGCGGTAACGCTCTCGGGGAACGCGACCGTGTAGTCCAGCGCGCCCGCCCCCGCTTCCCGCTCAAGGGGCTCTAGGCCCACCCCGAAGGTTACGGTTTTCCCGCCCTGCACATGGATGGGTCCCCCTGAGCCTTCGGCGATCACCGTACCGCCGTGTTTTGCCTCAACCGCTACCTGCCATGTCCCGGGTTTAAGGACAAATTCGCCGCTCGACGCGTTGGTAATGCTTCCCTCCACATCCTCATGCTCCGCCGACGTGAAGACAAGGGCGAAGCTGAGGCCCCCAAAATCCGGCAGCACGGTCCGCCCCGGGGAAGCGCCTTCCCCGCCGCCCTCCCCCAGGGGGAGGCTTATGCGGACTATGCCGGCGCTTCCGGCGTTGTCCGCGCCGCCGCCGTCAACCCCGTCAAGGGGTTGGAAGCACGCCGCCAATAGGCAGACGGCCGCCGTTACAATCGCTGTGATCCTAAAATAGTGTTTCATTACCGCCTCCTTAGTCAGTAACCGTAATGGTAATGGGCTGGGATGAATAGGGAATGTTGTTTTTTGTAACAATCAATGCCAGCTTATGCCGGCCCTTGCCCAGCCTTTCCGCGTAAAGGGTAAGGGCGTTTTCCGATCCCAGTTCCTCCCTGCCGTCCAGGACCCACAAATAGGAGTCCCAGTCATCCGCCGTTTTTACCCCGGCCTCGCCCTTTGCCGATTGGCTGAGGGTAATAGGCCCCGCCTGTTTCAGAATGCCCGCCGCCGCGTCAAAGACCAGGACGGACGAGCCGGACCGGACCGCGTAGACCGTGTAATCCTTTTGCGCGCCGTTTTCCGCGGTAACCGTATAAACTGAAACGCCGCCGTTGTTTTCCGCCTGTTTTAAGACGCAGGACGCCCCGTCGTCCACCGTAACCGACACGGTAAAATCCGTTTGCCGGGCCGGCAGTTCCACCGTAATGGTCCGGGCGCCTTGATCGATCGCGCCCTCCGCGTCCCCCACCTTGAAGGCGATTATGCTGTTGCCGGTCCGCGGTTCCGGCGGGGGGTCTTCCGCGGGCTCAGGGCATCCCATTGCCAGCAGCGCCGCGCAGAGCGGCAGGGCCCATAAAAACTTTTTCATAACAACTCCTTGCTTAATGTAATTTGCGCTGAGACCCTTGGCCTCCGCGCTATTCGCGCAATTTCTCAAACTAAAGACCGGGACGGATTAAAAGCCTATAACCGGCGGCAATCCGTGAAATCCGCGGGCCTTGTTAAAAGGCCGGTTTAACCAGGGGTTCCCCGTAACTAAGGCTTCCCTTGGGCCATAGCGCTTCTTCCACCCGGTCAAAGACCGCCCCGTGTCCATAGGACGTATAATCGGGAAAGAACAGCTCCTGTCCGTCCTCGCTGACCCTAAAACGCCCCCGTACTTCAATCTCCCCCTGCCTGGTCCGCGGGTCATAGCTGTAGGCATAGGGAATAACCGCCGGGGGCGCGCCGCCGAATTCAGCCATCCGGTGGTATTCCACGGCTGTTCCCGTAATAAAATAAAAGGCCCGGTGTTCCCACTGCCAAACCGTTCCCGCAAGCCCCGCGGCCGGAACTTCCGCCTGGTAATACCGGAAAAAAATTTTTTCCCCGGCATGGCCGCCGTAGCTGGTAAAGGTAAGGGTATTGCCGCCTCCGTCTATGGTAAACGCACCGGGAGGCCAGCCGGTTCCAGCGGTAACCGCCCCGGCGTTATTGGCGCAGGTATAGTCCCATTCCCCGGCGGCGGCATCCACGGAAAAGAACCAGGCCGCCTTCATGCCGGCCTTAAACGCCAGGACCAGATAGCCTGAATTTTCCGCCTGGGGCGTTCCGCCGCCCCACACCGATCCCTCCAGGTTTGCCGGAAGCGCCGCAAGGCCCGCCGGGCTGGGGGAAGGGGTTAGATCGCTTTTGCGCAGCCGGTCAAAGCGTTTTTCCCCGCCTTGGCCGTTGAAATTGGCGAAGGCGAGGGCCGCGCCGTCCTCGCTTAAGGTAAACGCCCCGGGACTCCCGGCGCCGTCTATCGATCCGCTCCGGCTGTTCTGACAGGCGTAGGTCCATTCCTTGGCGGGCCCGCCGCTGGAAAACGCGGCGCTTACCCTGCCCTCTGTTTGGAAGGCCAGACTTACCCATTCGCCCGCGGCCCCCAGGCCGCCGTAGACGGCGTGTACCAGACGGGAAGCCGCGTCCTGGCTGTTCTTGCCGTCTTCTTCCGGCGGATCATGAGTAACCGGGCCGGCGCAGCCGCCTATGCACAGGATCGCGGCAAGCAGCGTTACGCCCAACAGCTTTCGCATACAAAACTCCTTTTACCCCATACCAGAGCGCGCCATCCGCCACTCTGTTCCCCTATTCCGCGTATACTCCGGGCCGAAGCAACGGTTCGCGGTCCGTGGACTCTTTCCGCCACGGCAAACGCGGAAGGAACCTCCGGACCGGCGCTGTTTGACGCCGGTCCGGAACTCCGCAAGCAACGCGGAACCCTAGGGATGCGCTGATTACCTTCACGACGAACCTCCGGCCCGCAGCCAGCGCCGCCCCGGTAAGGCTACTGCCTGCGGTTGAAGGTCCGGCTGCCCGCGTGGCCGAAGAAGTTGGTAAACACTATCGTGCTGTTCGTGGTATCAAGCGTAAATTCTCCGGGATCGGTTTGCCCGGGATCCGCATCGAGGTTGAAAACCCCGCCGCCTTTGTCGGTATAGACCCAGACATTGGTAGTGTTATCCCCGGTAAAGGAAGCTATCACCTCGCCCTTGCCCGGGCTTAGATTGTATCCCCTGAACACGAAGGTTACCCAATCGGGATTCCTGGGGCCTGCCGCCGCAAATACGGTATTGGTCAAATCCACCGGGGTTGTAGCAAAGGACGGCAGCGCCGTACTGGGACGCATATTCTGGTACACCACTGCTGGCGCGCCCTGGCTCGTCATGGTTGAGCCCGCATCATCGCTGATATCGAAGGTCCCATACCCGCTGATAACTACCTCTCCGGTCAAATCATCATATACGTACGTCTCGCTGTCCGTGTTGTTGCTGTCAGGGGTAACTTCTTGGACAATTACCGTTCCGTTTAGGTTGAACGCAAAGGTTGTCCAAGTGCCCGCCGCAGTACCGGGATTTCCGCCGTATACGTAGTCAGCAAGATCGCCGGGATAAGCGGTTACTCCGCCCGACTGCCGGAGGTCCGAAGCGGTTCCGGCAGGGTCCGGACTGTCAAAACCGGTTCCATGAGGGCATCCGGTAAAGCACAGGACGCCGAGAACCAGCGCCGCCCCAAGGTCGGCAAGGATGCGTTGCTTTGTCGTTATCATAGATAACTCCACGTTATATAAAATTCCGCGGGGCCAGGCCCCGCGGCCCCAAAGGGCTTACTGCGCAAACCGGATATGGTTTGTTGCATCATCGAGCCATAAGCCAACAGGAGTGCTGTCGGCTGACGCCACGCCTATACCCAGGCGTCCAACTCCGTTAGACCCCGATCCAAGCACGGTCCCATCGTTCAGCAGGAAAAAGCCATTGGCGACTTCCTGGACGCCGGTAATCCCCGTTCCCCACTTGTCTTTTCCTATAATGTAGGGGTAACCCTCATTTGAGGTCATTTCCGGGGGGCGGTACAAACCGGCCATAGCAATGTTACCCGTAATCAGCACAGTCCCGTCTTCTTTTAAGAGTACGACTGAAGCCAGGTTGCCGCCAAAACAGGCAAGGGACCTAATGCCGGTAATGGGCGTACCGGTCAAGGTCCCGTCCCCGGTAATCTGGGTAAAAGACGTAAAATTGCCGGTCATGCCAAAAGTTTTGTCTTGAGAGTCATTGAGGCCGGCGCCCCATACCGTGCCGTCGGTCTTGAGAATAACGGCCAAACCTCCAGCCGGAGCGGCTATTATTTTAGCTGCTCCGGTCATGCCGGGAATCTTGGTAAATTTATTTATTTTATTTGCCGTCACCCCCAGGCCCAGTTGTCCGTTAACATTGTATCCAGCGGCCCACACCTGGCCGCCTTTTATAAAATAACTGTTACCATTAAAAGCGTATACCGCTTCCACCCCGTTTATGGGGTTCCCCTCGCTGTCGGTTGCTACTTGGGTAAATACGGTTTTGTTAATGAGATCCCCCATCCCCAGTTGTCCGTCCGTATTGGTTCCGGCGGTCCATATTTCGCCGTTCTTCAGCAAAAAAATAGCGCCGGCGGGGTTTTGAGAAAGGGCGGTAACGCCGGTAATGGGCGCGCCGGACGCTGTCCCGTCCACGGTTAATTGGGTAAAGCGCGTCAAGTAATTGGCAGTGCCGCTATACAAGGATCCAAAGCCCAAACTGCCGTTGCCGTTCCTGCCCGATCCCCAAACGGTCCCGTCTTCCTTGAGAATAACCGTGCAGCCGCTGCCAATGGCGGCCTGCTTGACCTGGGTAATGGGGCTGCCCGCGGCGTCTTTTACCTGGACAAAGGCATTACTGCCCGCATTGATTCCATATAGCCCATTGCCGTGCTGCCCGTATTGGTTACTGCCTGCGGCCCAGAGGGTCCCGTCGGGTTTAATCAAAAAGGTATCGGTACCCCCGGCTGTTATGCGGGGGACTGGCTGGCGGTTGACCGGGGGGTCCTGGAGGGTAACCGCGGCCTCGGCGTACTTATCCGGCGCTCCAGTGGCGGCGGCCCGCACGGTGAGAACCGCCGCGCCCTCGTCCAGGGCCACGGTGAGCTTGCCGTTCTGGTCTATGCTGGTGCCCTCAGCCTGGGACCCGGTCAGGGACCAGGCAATGGTTTGGGGGAAACCGCCCGTACCCTGCGCCTCGGCGGTAAAATCCTTGGCCTGCCCTTTTTGAACCGTCGCGCTTTCCGGAGTTATGCTTACGCCGCTTATGGTCCAGACGCTGCCCTCCTGATAATACCGGTAGAAGGTTTTCGCCGCCCCATGGCCGCCGTAGTTGTCAAAAACCAGGGCGCCGCCGTCCCCGGTTACGGTAAAACTACCCGGACCCGCCCAGCCGCTTCCAGTGGTGATGGCGCCGGCGTTATTGGCGTAGGTATAGTCCCATTCGTTGGTAGTATTATCAGCGGAAAAGGCGCATACCACCTTCATGCCGGACTTAAACGCCAGGGTAAGCCAGCCGGTGTTTTCTTTCTGGGGCGTACCGCCGCCCCACACCGAACCTGCCAGGCTGGCCGCCGGAAGCGCCACAAGGCCCGCCGGGCTGGGGGAAGGGGTTAGATCTTTTTTTCTTAACCGGTCGAAGGTCTTTGAAGCGCCGTGGTTGCCGAAATTGGTAAAGGTAAGGGTCCCGCCGTCCGCGCTGAGGGTAAAGGCCCCGGGACTCCAGCCGCCGCTGCTGATCGCGCCGGTCCGGTCGTCCTGATAGGTATAGCTCCATTCGTTGGTACTGTTGTCGTTGGAGAAGGAGCAGATTACCTTGCCATCGGCCTTAAAACTAACGTTTACCCAAGCGCCGCCGGGGTTAAGGCCGCCGTAAACCGTGTTTTCTAACTGGGCAGCCGGTTCTGGTCCGGGGGGGGGGGGGGGTGAGTCAGAATCGGCCGGGCTGGGGCAGCCCATTACAAGCAAGGCGCAGGCGAAAATCGCCGCCCCGAGCCGGGCCGCAAAGGCCGGTTTTGTCTTTTTCATACATCTCATAATGATCTCCTTATGGGCATCCCTAAAAAAATGTTTCGGGATGAACCTTAAAAATGCGTGTTTCCCTGGACCCTAGTCCGCGCCCGCGGGCCGGGAAACCGCGCGGGAAGCTCTGAAAATGGTTTTTCCAGCTTCCCTATAACAACTCTTTCAGAGAAAACAGGGGAATACGGTTTCTATCCTGGAAACCGAGCCAAAAACACGCCGCGCAGAGGGCGTAAACAGAGGCGGGGGGATTGTTCATCTTGACTTCCTTCTCCAATAGGGAGTACTATGGGGCCGCGCCGCTTCAAACCGTTGCCGGAAAACTTCCGGTTGACTTGGCCGTCCGGTTTGTTAGCGGCGTTTCCTCAAGACCGGCGGTTTCAACTGGTGTTTAACATAAGACGCTCCTTGCTGTAGCGACGGCTGGTAACAAGCCGGAGGCCGGACTCGCGTCCGCGCCCAAATAAAAAAGCCCGGTTATCCGGGCCTTTGCCTGCAAGAATTGGTTCAATAGACGTGTTTACCTCCTGAAGCAAAGGCCCCTAGGCAAACAAGACTATCGCGCGTCCCCTATCTTAGGCAAATAACCGGACAACCGGGCTTCAGCCCCTTTCCGCCAGGTCCTTCCTGGGCGGAGTCCTCATTTTTACTTCATTTTTACCTATGCGGACTGAACCAAAACCGGCTGTTCCGGCTCAACCGCCCGTGGGTGTATGAACGCCCCCAAGGGATTTCCCATCCGCTTCGGAGCATACCCCATTGTATACGCAGGCGTCCGGGCATGTCAAGCGCCCATGAGGGCTTGCGCCAATGCCCCCAGCTTATAGGGGGCCGGGCGCGTCAAGGGCCCAGGAGCGCCCGCGGCGGGCCTCACTCCAGCCGGGTAAAGTCCGCGCCGCGGCCGTAGTTTTTAAATTCGTAAAATGCATGACGCGCCCCTTGTTGATGATGCTGAAAGGCCGGCGGGGTATTCCCCGGTTATGCCCCCATCCGGTTTGACACCCCCGCGTAAATCAGCGCCGCCCTTACCAAAAATTACCATTCGTGGGGGTAATAATCCCCTTTGGGTTCGGTAATGGCAAACGTATCCCCCGACGGCTCAATCACATAAAAGCCTTTTTTTAGGGCGTATATTTTCTCCCCATCGCCGAAAACCACCCCAGCCACAGCCCCCCGGTATTTCCGCCGGTCGCCGCGCAAATCAGCGTAGGCCCGCAGTTTTTCCATGCGTTCAACATGATCGTTTATATCCTCAACGCTGGGCTTAGTTTTGATTTCCACCGCCATTACCTTGTCGCCGTTCTCCAATAGGGCGTCTATTTCCATAAAAATACCGTGTTTTTTGTCCTCAATCTTGGTACGGTTCGCCTGGGTAAAGGTAAAACCCAATTCCTCAAATTTGGTTAAAAGGTTCGGCAGTACCATATACTCAACCATATCGCCAAAGCGGTTGGTAAGCTCCCCAAAGCGCTTGTTAAGCTGGCGGTCGGTTTCCTTCATCTGCTGGGCGGTTTCCCGCATCTGGCGGTCGGTTGCTTCTTGTCTTTCCCGCATCTGCTTGGCGGTTTCCTTCATCTGCCGGTCAGTTGCTTCTTGTCTTTCCCGCGTCTGCTGGGCGCTCTCCTTCATCTGCTGGGCGTTTTCCCGCATCTGCCGGTCGAATTTCTCCCGGCTTTCCCGCATCTGCCGGTCGGTAGCTTCTTGTCTTTCCCGCATCTGGCGGTCGGTAGCTTCTTGTCTTTCCCGCATCTGCCGGTCGGTTGCTTCTTGTCTTTCCCGCATCTGGCGGTCTGTTTCTTCCTGCCTGCGGACGGTTTCTTTCAACTGGCGGTCAATTTCTTCCTGTATTTGGGCGGTTCTGTTCAGCACAGCCCAAATCTCATCGGCTGCGGCTCTCCACTCATGTATCGCTTGTGTGGTTTCCATATCCGGCTCCTTGCTCTTACTATACCGTATTCACCGGACCGTTGGAATGCCCATAGGCGTCAGTCGC
>JAITHL010000155.1 GCA_031279975.1 Treponema sp.
TAAAAATAGCCCGCGGATTGCGCTGATTACCGGTAACAAAATCTGTGAAAATCAGTGCTAATCCGCGTTAATCCGCGGTCTCTTTTGATAATGCCGAATTAATCAGCGCTTCCCTAGGGTAACGCTGATTAACTTGACGCTAATCAGCGTTACTAGGCGCGGGAACCGGGAACCGGGAAGACAGCCGGTTTTGACCGGTTCCCTTTACCCATAGCTTATGATAGTATGGTATAGCTTACAGTAACGTAGGAATATGAAAAACTATGGTGGATGTATGAAAAAAATCGCGCTGATCCTTATGGCGGGGTACTGGGCCGGGCTTGTTCCGGCCCCCCTTTCCGGACAAACCGGCACGGCGGCGGAGCTGGAGGCGCTCTTGGAAACGCCGGCGGTTACCTATGACCAGGCGGCCCGCTTTGTGCTCGGCGCCGCCGGGGAAGACCGCTCCGGAGGCGCTGAAGACGCCTTCCGCCGGGCCGCGGCCCAGGGCTATCTACCCCAAACCGCTTCATCCGGCGGCTTCATACGGCTGGGGGAACTTTCCTTCCTTATGATGCGGGCCTTCGGCCTCCGGGGGGGAGTCATGTACGCCATCGCCCCGGGACCCCGGTACGCATACCGGTCCCTGGTAAGCCGTTCACTGATACAGGGCGGAACAGACCCGGCTATGACCGTGTCAGGATACCGGTTTCACCAAATATTAGGAAAAGTCCTAAGCTATACCGGAACGGAATAATGGGGAGGCCCTTGGTTTGGCAATCCCGGCTATGGTTCCTGGGGGGAGCGCTGTTTTTGCTAACCCTCCCCCTCTTTCCCTATGATTTTGGCCTTTTGGCGGATCAAACCTTGGAACTTGAAGCATCCCGCGGCGTTTATAAGCCGGTTTTGACGCCCTGGGTTTCCTGGAACAACGGGCGGGGCCTATCCTTTTACGGTTCCAGCGCGTTTTCCCTTCCCCGATACTTTTACAACGATTACCCCTATGGCATACAGAAAACCGGGGATGGGGGATGGACCAAGCCCGTCCTGGTGATGGAACTCTCCCGGACAGCGGGGTATTGGCGCGCCGCCGGCTCCCTCCTTGCGGCGGGCCGTATGCCCTACGAGGACGCCCTGGGATTTGCGGCTTCCGGGCTCTTTGACGGGCTTTGTTTTGACGCGGACCTGGCCCGCGGGGGTCTGCGCCTTGGGCTTTGGTATACGGGCCTGTTGTACAAGGATAGCGCCAAGATACTCATGACTCCCGGCGACACGGAGGATTATGCCAAGCCCTGGCATTGGGATAATTTCAGCGCCTATTTTGCTTCCCGCCGGATTTTGAGCGCCCTGCGCTGGGACGCGGCCCTGGGGGAATCGTACCGCCTCAGCGTAGAAGCCCTGGCCCAATTTGACCTGAGCGGCCATGATACGCTCCTCCATTCCCAGTACGGGGAAATTCTGGTGGAGATTTTCCCTGAAAAACCGGCGGGCCTCACAGCGGGCCTTGCGTGCGAACTCATGGAAGACCAGGACGGAAAGGCCGGCGGGGCCTTCGGCGCCCTGGCCCGGCTGCAAACCGAAGTCCCCGGCGGCTATAAGGACGGGGCGGCTCTTACGGTGAAGTACGGCTCAGGCCCCTGGAATGACGCCTTTGCCTTTACGCCCCTCAGCTCCCCGGCCCAGGGGGAGGTATTTCCAGGAAGCCTTTCGGGCCTGCTCGTCATCGCCGCGGACTATGGGATACAGCCCCGCCCCGCCATACTGGCGGAATGCGTTTTCCGGTATTTTTTGCGGGACCATGGGGTATCCGGCGAGGAGGGCAAGTACCTTTACGGCGGCGAGCTTTGGGCGTCCCTGGCCTGGCAGCCCCTGGAGGACCTGCGCCTTTCCCTGGGGGGCGGGGCCTTCTTCCCCGGCCTGGGGAATATCTATGGGGATAGCAAACCCCAGGGAAAACTTACCATTGGTCTTTCACTCTCATTTTAGGAGGTTATACCCATGAAACAATCAGACCGGCCAAGGGCGCCGGGGCAAAGAACGCCGGAATTCCCAGGGCTGACGGTCCGGCGGGCGGGCGCGTTCTCCGCGCTGGTCCTGGCGATCCTGGGGGCCGGGCCGCTCTTTGGGAAAGACGGCCAGGCGTTTATCCAGGAAATGACCGGAACCGTGGAAGTGATGGCCCCGGGGTCCGCCAAGTGGACGGCCGCCCAAAAAGGGGCGGCCCTGCGGACGGGAACCATCATATCCACGGGCTTTAAAAGCACGGCGATACTCGCGGCGGGCGGCGCATCCATTCTTATCCGGCCCTTGACCCGCCTAAGCCTTGAAGAAATTGTCAGCCGGGACAACCTTGAATCGATAAACGTGGGCCTGCGGGCGGGCCGAATACGGGCGGAGGTAAACCCGCCGGGGGGCGGGAAGATCGATTTCAAGGCCAGTTCCCCAGAGGCGACCGCGTCAGTGCGGGGAACGGCCTTTGAATTTGACACGCTGAACCTGCGGGTGGATGAGGGCCAGGTACGGTATGAGCCGGCGGCGCGGTCCGGGAGGCGCGGTCCGGTACTGGTCAACGCCGGCCAAAGCTCCTGGATAGACCCGAAAACCGGCGCCGCCGTACCCCCCCTGGCCGCAGCCGGGATCAGCGGCGGGCTCCCGGCTCTACACGGACAGGGCGATCCCCTAAGGAGGAACGGCGGGCTTGGGCGGGGAAACATTTCCGGAGCCCCCTGGCGGCTGCCTGCCGGAACTTCGTCCCTTGCGGTTAGTTTGCAATTTCAATAGGAGTATGCCCAGTATGCAAATCATGGCGGATCGAACAAAGGCCGCGGAGCAAAGCGCGGGGACGATGCGGCGGAAGCGCGGCATCTTGGCGGCGGCCCTTGGGCTGGCGCTGGTTTTAGGGGGCTGTATACCGGCGGTCCAAACAGAAGGAGCGGCGCAGGCAGCCGGAGGCGTCACCCTGATCATAACCGGCGGCGATGCGGCGCGTTTTTCCGCCCGGAGCGGCGGTTCCCCCGGCGGCTCAAACCGGGCTTCAAGCGGGGCTGTTTACCCGCCGGACGCCGCAACCCTGGAGCGGCTTGCCTTCACCCTTACCCTGAGCGGCGGTCCGGGCGGGCCTCATGTCTGGTCCTTTTCCGGCCCTGCCCTTATCGAGGCTGAAGTCCTGCCGGGAGACTGGACCGTTACCGTCCGGGCGGTACTGGACGGCCTTCCCTATGCCGAAGGCGGCGCCCTGGTCAAAGCAGTTAAAGGCAAAAGCGATTCTGTAACCATAGTCCTTTCCCATCCTGAATGGCAGTACAACGTTGAGGACTTTGGGGACAGCCCGTCCGTCGCTGATGAGCGGTACTTTACCGGTTCAAACAGCCAGGGGGAACTTCAGGCATGGATGGCCGGTCTTGAGCCGGGCAATTATATCGCCCATATAGCGGGAACCCATACCTGCGGCCCGGCGGTCCTGGCGCCGGATGTCAAGGTTTCCCTGCGGGGAAGCGGGGCAATCAGCTTGTCAAGGAACGGCAGCCTGTTCACCGTAACCAACAGGGCAAAATTGATACTGCGCGGCCCGGCCCTTCAGGGAAGGGCTGATAATAACGCATCCCTGGTCAGGGTGCTATCCGGCGGCGAACTGGTCATGCGGGACGGGAGTATCAGGGACAATAAAGCCGATGGGGTCGGCGGCGGGGTATATATCGGGGAGGATGGAACGTTCACCCTGTATGACGGGGCCATCAGCGGCAATTCCGTTGGGGGCGGGCTCAGCGAAGGCGGCGGCGTGGGGGTGAACCGCAGCAACTTCACCATGCATGGGGGGACTATCAGCGGTAATTTGGCCGGGGGCCTGTCTTTATCCGGCAAAGGCGGCGGGGTCCATGTACAAAACAGGGGAACCTTCGCCATGCGCGACGGGGTTATCAGCGGCAACAAAAGCCTTGGACTTTCCGGCCCCGGCGGCGGGGTGTATATCGCCTCGGACGCCAACTTTACGAAGAGCGGCGGGACCATCTACGGCAATGACGCGGAGCCGGGGCTGAAAAACACCGCCGGCGCGGGGCTCTATCCAGGCCATGCGGTGTACTACAACAAGGGCTTGACGCCCCAATACCGGAATGCTACCGCCGGTCCTGATGCGGCCCTTTCCACCAGCGGCGGATCAACCTGGTAGGCCAGCCGGGGAACAAAGCTCGCGGGCATGAAGGCGGCGGGAGCTGGGCGCGCCGGCCAGAGAAAGGGCCTTTATCTATATTAAGGGGGGACCGGGGGGCGGGCAATTTGGCAACGCCGGATTGCCCCGGAGTTTTGCCAAAGGCAAAACTCCGCCCGGCCCAAGAGTTTTGGGCAAAGCCCAAAACTCCGCCCTGCCCCCGCCGGTGTGGTTCCGCTACACGGAACCACACCGGCGGGGGCCGGGCGCGGCCCCGCAACGCCCGGAGGGGGCGTACCCCAGAGGGGGACGCGCCTTC
>JAITHL010000165.1 GCA_031279975.1 Treponema sp.
CGCTGATTAACTTGACGCTAATCAGCGTTACCCTCTGCATTTGCTCATTTCATTACGCAAATGCGGGTAAGATACACTGATTAAATCCTCGATTGGATTTAATCAGTGTTTCCCTAGGGCTTTACCGGTAAAGGAACAGGGAGGCCGCGGGGCGGCTTCCAAAACCGGTTTTTCCAGGCCCCGCGTTTTTTTCCGGCTATATACGCCAGTCGCTCCAGGTTTCATCGCTGCCGTAGATGCGGGCTTGGGAGAAGAGCAGATAGACGTATTCCGCGCCGGCGGCTTTGATTGGGTCCCACTGCTTTTTGCTGATATCCGCCTCCAGGTCCTTGCCGCCCTCAAGGGTGCGCAGCGCAACCCGCACCCGCCCGCCGAGGCTGCGGCAGCCGGTGATCCGCGATTTGATACCCTGGCCGCCCTCATTGGTCAGGCTCAAGGCAACGTCGTGGGGGCGGACAAAGAGCGCCACCTCATCAGCGCCGTCCCCCTGGGCGCCCAGGGTAAGTTTTCCCTTGTCGAGCCGGGCGTGAAACAGATTCACGCTCCCCAGGAAGCCGTAGACAAAGGGGTTTGCCGGATACTCATACACCGTTTCCGGGGGGCCGTGCTGTTCGATGCGCCCCTTATTGAGAATGACAATGGAATCGGAAACCTCAAGGGCTTCTTCCTGGTCATGGGTTACAAAGACGCTGGTAATCCGCATCTCGTCGTGGAGGTCCCGGAGGGCCCGGCGCAGCTCTTGCCGTACCTTCGCGTCCAGCGCCCCAAAGGGCTCATCCAGGAGGAGCACCGAGGGCTCAACCGCGAGGGCCCGGGCAAGGGCGACCCGCTGTTTCTGCCCCCCGGAAAGCTCCGCGGGCAGCCGGTTCGCCATTGACTCAAGCTGTACCATCCCCAGGAGGCGCAGTACCCGCTTTTTAATCTCATCCCGGGGGGGCCGGCGGGACCGGCGCAGAATACGCAGGCCGAAGGCCACGTTTTCAAACACGCTCATGTGTTTAAAAAGCGCGTAATGCTGAAACACAAAGCCAACCTTGCGGTCCTTCGGCTGTTTATCCGTCGCGTCTTCCCCAAAAAACTTGACCCTCCCGGCGTCGGGATGCTCCAGGCCCGCGATGATCCGCAGGAGCGTTGTTTTTCCCGACCCCGAGGGTCCCAAGAAGGCGGTAATCTCGCCGCCGGCTATGCTTACGCTGATATCGTCAAGGGCGGTAAAATTGCCAAAGCGTTTGGTTACCTGCGCGACTTCAATACTCACGGCTCCTCCTGTATGAACACTTCCGCCTGTTTGCGCTGCCGGATCAACAAGCGTTCCACCGCGGCTTTGACCGCGATGGTTACCAGGGCAAGGAGTGTGAGGAGCGAAGCCGCCGCAAAGGCCGCGCCGAACCTATATTCGCCGTAGAGAATCTCGATGTACAGGGGCATGGTGGTTGTTTTGCCCCGCACCAGGCCGGATACCACCGAGACCGCGCCGAACTCGCCCATTGCCCGGGCGTTGGTGAGTATCACCCCGTAGATCAGCCCCCACTTGATATTGGGCAGCGTGATCTTCCAAAAAACCTGCGGCCCCGTGGCGCCCAGGGTGAAGGCCGCTTCCTCATCGTCCTTGCCCAGTTCACGCATCAGGGGAATCAGGGTCCGGGCCACAAAGGGAAAGGTTACAAAGGCCGTGGCGATAAAAATCGCCGGCGGCGCGAACACGATTTTGATATTATGCGCGGCAAGGAAGCCCCCCAGCCAGCCGAAGGAGCCGAAGAGAAAAATAAAAAGCAGCCCGGCGATTACCGGGGATACGGCAAAGGGGATTTCGATCATGGTTATCAGGGCGTTCTTCCCGGGAAATTCGAATTTGCTCACCGCCCAGGCAAGGAGCAGCCCCGCCGCGGTATTCACCGGCACACAGATGAGGGCCGTAAGGAGGGTCAGCCGTATCGACGCGGCGGCTTCCGGCTCGGCGAGCGCCCTGATATAGGCCCCAAGGCCCTGCTTCAAGGCTTGGGTAAAAATCGTGAGGAGGGGCAGGAGGATGAACACCCCCAGGAAGCCCAGGGTCAGGCCAAGCAGCAGGGCCTTGAAAGCCCGGGGCTCCCGCACGGGTTTCCCCAGGGCGGCCTTCATAGGGAACTCCTTTTTTGCAGGTACTGCTGTAAGGCGTTGGTGATAAAGAGCATCACAAAGGCCGCGGCAAGCATGGCCGCCCCGATGACGCTGGCCCCCACATAATCGAACTGCATGAGTTTCTTAACGATGAGGAGCGGGACAATCTCGCTCTCATAGGGCATATTGCTTGCGATGAAGATGATCGAGCCGTATTCCCCTAGGCCCCGGGCAAAGGCCATGGCCGCGCCGGTAAGGAGGGCCGGGAGTATGGACGGAAAGATCACCCGGATAAAAATCTGCCCATAGCCCGCCCCAAGGCTTGCCGCCGCTTCCTCCTGTTCCCAGTCGAAGGCTTCAAGCACCGGCTGGACGGT
Organism: Treponema sp.; assembly: GCA_031279975.1. Lineage (GTDB taxonomy): Bacteria > Spirochaetota > Spirochaetia > Treponematales > Breznakiellaceae > JAITHL01. Next base: position 2,478 of record JAITHL010000165.1, read on the forward strand.
CCGCACCACAAAGGGAAGACCGGTAAACACCAGGGCGATCACGATGCCCGCCTGGGAGAAGCCGATGTCCGCCCCGAAAAACCGGAACACCCCCCCTAACAAGCCTTGGGGGGAAAAAACCGTTGCCAAGGAGATACCGGCCACCGCCGTGGGGATCGCAAAGGGCAGGTCAATGCAGGCGTCAACAATGCGCTTCCCCCAAAACTGGTAACGGTTAAGAGCCCAGGCGGCGGCAAGGCCGAAGCAACAGTTCACCCCGGCGGCGCACAGGGCCGAGCCCAGGGACACCTTAAAGGCCGCAAGCGTCCGGGGGTCCCAGAGGGCCGCCGCAAGTTTCCCCAGGGGCATCCGCGCCGCATAGAGCAGGAGCGCGGAAAGGGGGATAAAGATGAGCAGGGTCATATAGGTTAGGGAGAGGCCCAGGGTAAGGCCGAAGCCGGGCATCCGCCATTTAGCCGCCTTTTTCACCCGCGCCGGGAACAGCCCCATCCTAGCGGACCTTGAGTTCGGTCATCATCCGGTCGAATAAGCCGCCGTCGGCAAAATGCTCCGCCTGGGCCTTCTTCCAGCCGCCGAACTCCCCATCGATGGTGATGAGCTTGAGGCTGGAAAACTGCCCGGAAAACTCGGCGGCGATAGCCGTATCCGTGGGGCGGTAATAGTGTTTCCCCGCGATCCGCTGGCCCTCCGGAGAGTAGAGGTATGTAAGATAGGCGATGGCCTCGTCCTTAACCCCGTGTTTCTCCACATTATCATCCACATAGGCAACCGGCGGCTCCGCAAGTATGCTGAGGGAGGGGGCCACTATGGCGAATTTTCCCGGCCCAAGCTCGTTTATCGAAAGGAAGGCTTCGTTCTCCCAGGCAAGCAGCACGTCGCCGATGCCCCGCTGGACAAAGGTATTGGTCGATCCCCGCGCGCCGGAATCGAGAACCGGCACATTCGCGTAGAGCCGCTTGACAAACTCATAGGCGGCCTCGTCGCTGCCGTAGCGTTCCCGGGCAAAAGCCCAGGCCGCCAGGTAATTCCACCGCGCCCCCCCAGAGGTCTTAGGGTCGGGGGTAATCACCTGAACATCCTGCTGTACCAGGCTGTCCCAATCCGTGATGTTTTTGGGATTCCCCTCCCTGACCAGGAAGACAATCGTCGAGGTATAGGGGGAACTGTTATGGGGGAGGCGGGTTATCCAGTTTTCGGCGATGCTATGCCGGGCCGCAACAATCGCGTCAATATCAAAGGCAAGGGCAAGGGTTACCACATCCGCCTCGTTCCCCTCGATAACGCTCCGGGCCTGGCCCCCCGAGCCGCCGTGGGACTGGTTCACCGTTACCGTATTTCCGGCCTTCTCCTGGTAATAGGTCTTGAATGCCTCGTTGTATTCCCGGTAAAACTCCCGGGTCGGGTCATAGGACACGTTGAGCAGTTCAACGGTCTTACCGCCGGCCTCCGCCGCCTTCTTTGCCGGGCAGCCCGTGAACGCCGCCGCCGCCAGAACCATCAAAAATACTTTTTGCATAGAATACACTCCTTTTATTCCTAGTATTTATATAAGAAAAATATATTTTAAGGTTCTTGTCAAGTCCCGGATCAGGGCGCGGCAGTATAGGGCTGCGCGGCCTGCTTTTCATATTGAAATATTTCGATATATGGGTTATGCTTCTTGGGAACCGCCGGTTACAGACCAAGGGTCCGGCGTCAAGGCCGCCAGCGGTTCCCAAGGAGGCAAGCTATGTATAGGGACTATATCCGGGTATTCCGCGCCTTCACCGACGCAAACCGCGTCCGGGCGCTGGAACTGCTCCGGGACGGGGAACAATGCGCCTGCGTTCTGCTGGAGGATATGCGGATCACCCAGCCAACGCTCTCCCACCACATGAAGATACTCTGCGATTCAGGCATAGTGAAAAGCCGCCAGGCGGGAAAATGGCGCTACTATGCCATTAACGCCGAAGGCTGCGCCTATGGCGGGGAGCTGCTCAAAGCCCTGGTCAAGGGCGGATTGGACCCGGCGCTCCGCTTGATGGGCCGGTATTACCGGATACTGCGTTCTTTCAAGGGGCTGTTTGCCCGCGAAATAGCCGGCGGCGCTTGCCGCTGTTTTGCGGAACCCTAGGGCAACGCTGAATAATTCGGCATTATCAAAAGAGACCGCAGATTAACGCGGATTAGCACTGATTTTCACAGATTTTGTTACCGGTAATCAGCGCAATCTGCGGGCTATTTTTAAAAACTTGATTTAATCAGCGTTGCCCTAGGAGCCTATAAGCAATACCCATGTATTTATAGAAGAAAACAATATTTTTTGAGGAGAAAAACTATGCGGACCTACTACAATCCAGAAGACCTGGCGCGGTTCGGCGCTATGGGGGAGGACGCTCCGGAACTTTGGGAAGGGTTCACGGCCTATTATGGCAAAGTCTTTGCGGAAGGCGCCCTGACCGCGCGGGAAAAGGCGCTCATCGCCTTTGGGGTGGCCCACGCGATACAGTGCCCCTACTGTATTGATTCATACGCCCAGGCTTTGCTGGAAATGGGCGTTACCCGGGAACAGATGATCGAAGCCGTCCACGCGGCCGCGGCAATACGCGGCGGGGCGGCCCTTGCCCATGGAATGCAGGCCAAAAATGCCATCGGAAAACTTGAGCTCTAAGCAGGGGATAGGGGCAATCCCGCCCTTTGCGGGCCGGGATGCCTGCCGGGAATACGGCGCAACCCTGCCCAGCCTGGAGGTGATGCAGGTCAATATCGGCAAACGCTGCAATTTGGCCTGTAAACACTGCCATATTGAAGCGTCCCCTAACCGCGCGGAGCGCATGAGCCGCCCGGTGATGGAAGCCTGTTTAAGCGTTTTTGAGGGGCGGGCCTTCAAACAGCTGGACATCACCGGAGGCGCGCCTGAGATGCATCCGGATTTCCCCTGGCTGGTGGAAGAAGCCGCCCGCCGGGGTATCCCTACGATGGTCCGGACCAACCTGGTTATCCTCGGTGAGGAAGGCTATAGGCAATTGCCTGAGTTCTATGCCCGGACCGCGGTTGCATTGGCCGCGTCCCTGCCCCATTATATAGAAAAGAATACGGACCGGCAGCGCGGCCCTGGCGTATTCGCCGCCTCCATCGCGGCCCTCCAAAGACTGAACGCCCTGGGGTATGGCAAGACCCCGGGGCTGGCGCTCCATTTGGTCCACAATCCGGGCGGCGCGTTCCTGCCCCCCAATCAGGAGGCCCTGGCCCATGAGTACCGGAAACGCCTCTTTGAGCAACACGGGATCATCTTTAACCAGCTCTATACGATTGCCAACAACCCCATCGGGCGCTTTAGGGACTTCTTGGAGCGAAGCGAAAACCAGGCCGGCTATATGCGGCGGCTTGCCGCCGCGTTCAACCCAGCGGCGGTGAAAAACATGATGTGCCGGAACCAGATCGCCGTGGATTGGGACGGCGCGCTCTATGACTGCGACTTCAACTTGGCCTTGGGCCTCCGCGCCCATATCCCGGGGCCCATACAGGGCCTGGCCGCCGGCGCGCCGCTTGCGCGGAACATCGTTTTTGGAAACCACTGCTATGCCTGTACCGCCGGCGCGGGTTCCAGCTGCGGCGGGGCGACGACGGCTTCAACCGGGGCTGCATAGGAGGAGCCATGGTACAACAGTTCATGCGGATCGATCCTAAGATCGCCAAAATTCTTGAAAACGCCTGGGCGGGCGTTTCGGCAAGCCGGCAGGACTGCCTACATCTGCTTGCGTGTAACGAACATTCCCTGGAAGCGGCGCTGGCCCGGACCGCAGCGTCCCATATCATCCGGGAAAAAAGCGATAATTCCGCCATCATCCTGGGCCAAATCGGCCTGGAGGCCGCGCCCTGTCCGGGCAATTGCGGGTTTTGCTCATTCGGCAAGGGGCATACGAGCTTTGAAAAAAGCCAATTAAGCGAAGATGCCTTTGCCGCCAAGGTACGCGGCTTTTGCGCGGAGGACGGCCTCTACGGCCTCTATCTGATGGCCATGCATGCATACGATCTGGACTTTTTTCTCCGCCGCGCGCGCCTTGCCAGGGAGCTGCTGCGCGGCCCGGTCCAGCTTTTGGCCAATGTGGGGGATACGGGCCCAGACGCTTTCAGGGAGATGAAAAAAGCGGGTATTACCGGCGTGTACCATGTATGCCGCCTGGGAGAAGGCCGGACAACCAGCTTAGACCCAGAACAGCGGATCAAGACCATGGAAAACGCCCTCGACGCCGGGCTGCAGCTTTTCAGCTGCCTGGAGCCGGTGGGGCCGGAACACAGCGATGAAGAGCTGGTGGACAACCTGTTTATCGGCATCAGCCTGGGCTGCGCCCAGCACGCCGCCATGCGCCGGGTGCCCGTGCCCGGAACGCCCCTTGAGCGCCGTGGGTATATCTCTAATCTGCGCCTGGGCCAGATTACCGCGGTGGTCGCGCTTGCCGCCTTCGCCATGCCGGGTATGACCTACATAGGCGTCCATGAGCCGACGGAGATCGGCTGCGTCTCAGGGGCGAATGTGGTAACCGCCGAGACCGGCGTCAACCCGCGGGACCCCGCAACGGACACCTCGGCAAACCGGGGGATGGATATGGCCGCCTGCCGGAACATGCTCTATGACTGCGGCTTCCATTTTATCCGCCGGGGCGATGAGAGCAAGATACCCCTAGGGAAACGCTGATTGCGAACCTTCGGTTCGATTCGGCATTATCAAAAGGGGCCACGGATCACACGGATTGCCACGGATTGCCAGTAACAAAACCCGCCCGCCATACGAGTCCCGCCGGACCGCCAGCCCGCATAGACGCGGATTTGCCGGTACTGCTATCAGCGTTAATCTGTGTATATCCGCGTAATCCGCGGTCCCTTGCGAACAAGGCCCTGAGAAACAGTCCACGGATTACCACGGATTACCACGGATTGCCACGGATTGCCACGGATTGGCACGGATTGCCGGTAACAAAAACCAGACAGCCAGAGCGGGTCCCGCCGGACCGCCAGTCCGTTTAGAAGGGGTCCACGGAGAACCTATGATTTAGATTATCGGGAGAACGTGGTACTCTGGTCTGACGGGGCCAGGGAAGGTCAGCCCCTTGCGGGGCTAATTATAAGAGGTGGAAGGCTGATCCGTGTTGT
>JAITHL010000166.1 GCA_031279975.1 Treponema sp.
TGGCGGGATGGGAGTCCTTGTTACAGGCCTCTTGACATAAAACATAGGAGTTTTGCCGGAGGCAAAACTCCTGGGTAGATAGAGTTTGCGCGGAGCGCAAACTCTCAAGCCAAAGCCGCCCTGCGGCTTTGGCAGCCCCCGCAGAGGGGGCAGGGCGCGGGCGCGCAGCTCCCGTAGGGGGCAGGTCCCCGCCCCGCCTTGAGGATGGGTACGGTTTTCCCGATAATGAAGGTATGTTCGGCATAACGCTTATATTGATCGCGATTATTATTCTTGTCCTTGGGGTTATCGCGGCCATGTTTTTCCTCAGCCATTTAAAAGGAACCGGCGCGGGATTGAAACGCAAGGAAGACCGGGACGCGGCGGTCAGGACGGCCCGGAAACGGCTTACCCAGAATCCCCATGATATTGAGGCGTTAACCACCCTGGGGGATATTTATTTTCAAGATGAAACGTGGGATAAGGCCCATGAAGCCTATGCGGCGCTCGTCGAATTAGCCCCCAACAATCCAAATATCGATGAATTTGAGGTTTACATGCGTTACGGCCTGGCGGCGCTCAAAATGGAATCCCTGGAAGAGGCCTATAAGGGCCTGTCAAAGGCCCGGAGCATTAACCAAAACAATTTTGAGCTGAATTATAATATGGGCGCCCTGGAGTTTCAGCGGAAAAATTATGATAAGGCCATTCAATTCCTCCAAATAGCCCGGACCCAGGACCCGGAGCATCCCCCCACCCTGCGGTGTCTGGGGCATACGTTTTTTAAGGTAAAAAAATACAAGGACGCCATGGCCTTTATTCGCAAGGCCATTGATCTTGCCCCGGAAGACAAGGAATCCCTGTATACCCTGGCGGAGTGCTATTGGGAGGCCGGGCAAATCGAGCAGGCTTTGAAGATATTCAGCCACCTCAGGCCGGACCCCCTCATGGGGCCCAGCGCGTGTTTGGCTTCCGGGACCATCAATATGGAACAGCATAAATATGACCGGGCCATTGAGGATTTTGAAATAGCCCTGAAGCATCAAAATATCAAGAGCGAAATTCTGGCGGATATTAAATACCGGATAGCCGCGGTATACCTCAAGAAAAATGAAATCGCTAAAGCCATGCCCTATCTCAAGGAAATCCAGCAGATCAACCCTTCCTATAAGGATGTATCCGTGCTGCTGGGGAAATACCAGGAGCTAAACGCCAACCGGAACCTCCAGGTTTTTCTCATGGCCCCCTCCGGGGATTTTGTGGCCCTCTGCCGGAAGCTGGTGATCAATTATTATCCCCGGGCCAAGGTAAAAATCGCCAATATATCGGTGAATAAAAACGAATGGGCGGACCTGCTGGCCGAGGTGGATACCCCTAAGTGGTCCGACGTGGTTATGTTCCGCTTCATCAGGACCCAGGGTTCGGTGGGGGAACTGGTGGTCCGGGATTTCCATTCCCACCTCAAGGAAGTAAAGGCCGGCAAGGGCATCTGTATTACCGTGGGAAATTTCTCCGACGGGGCCCGGCGTTTTACCGAAGCCCGGCTCATTGATCTCATTGAAAAGGACCGGCTGAACGCGATGCTTACCACTATGGACGCCCGGCCCCAAGGTTCCGCCGCGGCAAAGGCCGCCAAGTAACCAGAAGGGTTGGTTAATGCCTGTAGTTATTATCTAGAGAGGCTGTTGCAAAGCTTCAGTTTTGCAACAGCCGCCTCTTAAAAATGCGCGTTTCGCAAGGCTTTTGCCTGAGAAGCCGCAAGAGCCTGCGCAAAACCAGCCGGGATTTGCAACAGCCTCTAGAGTCCGTCTATATGAACACATTATAGACAGATTTCCTTAAAAACCGCATTTTCGCAGCCCTTATGCGAGAAAATGCAAGGTCTGTCCATAAAGCAACCGGCTTTATAGACAGACACTAATTAAAGAGGTCCGCGGATTAGCGTAACGTAATTCCCTGAAAATCCGTGGGCATTTTAAGAGGGTCCACGGATTGCAAGCCCAGGGTTCGATACGGATTTTCACGAATGGTAATCAGCGCCGCCCTGGGAGCAAGGCGGGGCGCTATTGCAAGGCCGCGCCCGGAGCGGAATCCTGCTCCCTGACCGCCTGGACTAGGCGGAGCATCTTTTCCCGGTCCTTCAGCCCGTTTTGTTCGGCCCCGCTGGATACGTCAACGCCGAAGGGCCCGTATGACAGGGCGGCGCGGATATTGTCCACCGTGACGCCGCCGGCCAGGAAATAGGGGATGCCGAGGACCAGTCCGCGGGAACCGGCGAGGGCCGTCCAGTCAAAGGAAAGGCCGGTTCCCCCGCCGCCGTGGTCCAGGAGGAGATAGTCGGGCCGCTCCGGCCATGCGGGAAAACGCGGGGATTCGGCGTCTTCCATCCTGAGCGCCTGGATTATGGGGATGGCGCCGCGAGCGCCGCCGGCGGTGAGGAAGCGCAGGGCTGGAATAGAAGCGTCATCGCCGGAGCCGTGCAGTTGGGCCATATCGATAATCCCTTCATGGTAGAGGCTTGCGATGCAAGGCGGCGGGGCATGGACGAAAACACCAACGCAGATAACGCCATCCGCGAGCCGTTTCCGCAGCCGGGCCGCCTGTTCAGCGCTTACGCGGCGGCGGCTTTCGGCAAAAACAAAGCCGATGTAATCGGGCCGCGCTTCGTTAGCGTATTCCATATCTTCATCCCGGAAAAGCCCGCACAGTTTAATTTTCACCGGTTGTTCCATTTGCCTCCAGTTGAAGGGGGGAAGCCGCGGGTCCGCTCTGCGGACACGGACCCTACGGCCGCCGCGAGGCAGCGCCCTGCCCCCTCCGCGGCGCCGCCGCCTCCCGCGGGGGGCCTTATGCCCCCCGGCCCCCCGGCACTGGCGTCATTCTCCACTGTGGAAAACTTTGAAACAAACAGAAATAGTACCAGGCATATCAGCAGGACGCTGGCAAACAGCTTCATGCCAAAGCCGGTATTACCCGATAGAATGTAACTGAAAACAACCGGTCCGGCGGCCATGGAGAAGTTCTCCACCGCGGAGTAAACGCTTAGGGCGTTCATGGAAGAAACATCAGCCTTTTGATACAGCGAAGCGTAATAGGTTTGAATATTGGTCAGGACAAAGATATTGGCGACAGATAGCAGTATTATGGTTATAATGAGCATGAAAACAGAAACCTGAAAGGCAAAGAGATACAACGCCCCAATATTGAGCAGCAATGACGCGGCGATTACCCTTCTAACCGGAAATCTTGCCAGGACATATTCACAAAGGGACGCGCCAAAGAGTATCGCCAATAAGCCGCTCAACAGGAGAAGCTGGCCGATATTTGATTCGGTCAACCCGTTTTTCATGGCGTAAACCGGCATAAAATATCCGGTAAAATTCATGGAAACTATATAGGGCAGCAGGAGGAGGAAAAGCGAAACCAGCACAACAGGCTTAAAGATAAACTTGAGGGCCGCAAATTTTTTCCCCTTTGTTTTTTTCGCGTAGTGTATATCATACATATAGCTTAGGGCCTTTGATCGCTGGGAAAAAAACGCGAGAAAGAGCAGCAGTAACGCGCTGATTGACGAAAAAATGTATACCATACGGTAGGGAAAAAACTGCGCCAGTATTGATCCGAATACGGCGCCCACGTTTATGCCAGCAAGATAGGAAGCGTTGAAATGGGCAAAGCCGCTGTTAATATCCCTTTCGTCCTTTTGAGCGCCGATAGCCGTATTGATCGCCAGCAGCAGCGCGCCGCTGGCGAATCCGCTCAAGGAGTACGCGGCCGCCAGATACAGCGTATTGGGGGCGATAAAACACAGGATATGCGCCGCCGCAAGGGACGCGGCCGCGATAAGGCTGATCCGCTTAATGCCCGCTTTTTCAAGGACAAGGGGGATAACCAGCAGGGCAAGGGCCGCGAAACAGGTGTCCGCGATAAATGGAAGGGTAATTACCAATTCCTTGGGCAGTCCGAACAGGGGCTGGTACAAATTCGCCGCGTATAGGGGCAGAATAGCCGAAGCAAGATTAGCCGTAATAAACAGGAAAAAAACCAAAGCCCGCGGAAGTTCCGGGCGGAAGGGCAGCGCGTGTGTTTCCGTTATTTTTATAGCGGCATTATAAGTTCTGGCAAGGGAAGAAACAATCAGCTTTAAAAGGCGGTTATCCAGGGCCGGCTGTTTTTGTTCTGATATTTCATTTTCCGTCTTTCTTGCGATACCGCTCAAAAAGCTGATAATCATCCTCAATTTATCCGGTTTATAGGATAAAGGTCTTTTTGCCGCTATCTCAAGTTTATTTTTTCTGTAAGCATTCAGGATGAGAATAAACTCAATCATAAGGAGGAGGAACGCGATAGTAGCAGACGCGACAATGAGTATTGTTTGAACAACCATGGAGCGCATCTGTTCTTGAACCATGGTCAGATTGTAACCAGTCTCTATCATAGCCGCCACATTTCCTTCCTGGTCAAATATAGGCCCGGTAACAAATACCCAGCTTCCCTCGGAAGTTGTCTCATTAAGATAAACATATTCTTTTGTACCGGCGATTTTCTGGTATACGCTGCCTTCATACTGGGCAAAAGGAAAAAGAATCCCTACCGAATTTTCTAAATCACACATAGCGTAAACCATGCCGTCCTGTTCCCGTACAATCATTTGATATACCCCATATCCCTTGATAGACAGTTGGGAAAAACTCTTTTTCAAATCCTCCTTAAAACGGATATACCGCTCATTTTCGTACTCCCCGGGAACAGAAAGAGACATTATTATTTCCGTATCCACATTCATCGCCGTAAGGCGGGAGATATTTTCAAGGTCGTTATAGGTTTTTTCATAATACAGATCATTCATTTCATCTACAATAATTATTGACGCTAGAATAGAACCAAAGGCGATACAAAATGTTACCAAGGCTATTCTTTTAAAGGTTTCGCTTAATTTTTTTCTTGCGAGCAGCCTAATGGATGTAAGAATAATCCCTGAAAAGACTAAAACGGCGAGGATGAAAAGGCTGAACCAAGCCATTCGTAATGCTATGACCAATGACGGGTATGAGCATGATTCTAGCATCTTCCCTGTTTCCCCCTCTTTAAGCATAAGGATATTATCATAAGACGCGGCGCATAGCGTATCATCCTTGTAATTTATCCGGTAATAAGGGGTTTTTTCTTGCGGGGCCGCAAACAATACCGTCCTATTCCGCGACAGCGCGTCAATACGGACAATTTCATTATTCATTATATCTGTATATATAATGCTATGCCTATCAGACACCGCGGTCCAGGGCAAGACATTTCCTTCCTGCCGCTCATCAAATATCAATGTTCCAGAAAAATTATACTGTTTTATGCTCCCCGCCTTCGTGGTTGCCGTAAGCATCTGGTCTTCCGCGTTTATATGAAAATACACCAGGTCGCGGAAGGCGTTGGGATACTCAAAAAACAGCGCGCCGTTGAGTTCCATCCGGCTGGATGTATCAATCCGCTCAAGGAGAAATCCGCTGTTTTCCAGGCGGATAATATATACCAAGCCGTCAAAATAGGCCATACCGCTTATCTTGCCCTTGGTTATAATAAAATCCTCATTGCTGTAACGGCAGGAGTATAGTTCTCTGACAAACTTCCCCTTGGGGGAATACTGTAAAAGCCGCTCGGTGTTTTCCTCAAAGGCCCCGCCGAAATTAACGTCAAGCACATAAAGATTATTGTTATCATCTAATTCAACAAATTTAGCCGCGGTAAAAGATTGTTTCTTATTGCGTTCAGCATTGATCCGGTACAGCAAGGTTTCGCTATGCGGGTCTATAACCAGGACTGATTTCTCCGATCCTCCGGCAATGGCTATCCGCTCTCTGTTTACGGAAGCATAGGTTGGAAGCCCTATCGCTTCAAAGGTATTCCATGGCGCAAAATTCATGGCGGTTCCGCCAATCAAAAGCGCGGCGGCCAGCGATAGAAAAATACACAATCCGGTAAAAAGGCGTTTTTCCGGCGGTTTAGTTTGCATGGTATTGGTACTTCCTTGTATTTATGATTAGAGTTGTTCAGCAACTTCAGTTTCTGAACAACTTCCACTAAAAAACGCATATTTCGCAGCCCGTAGGGCGAGAAACCGCAAGGACTGTGAAGGAACCAGCCGGGTTCCTTCACAAGTCTATTGCTTTTTCTTAAACTCGCAGATATATTTATTCCACAGGGAATATTTTCCCAGATGGCTTTTGAACACGCGGATTCCCATATTTCCCATGTCCTCATTGCAATTTACATATTCGGCGTTATGACGCCAGTTTTTTGCCATCATATACATACAATATACAAAATGGTCTTTATCCAGAGACTTGCCAAAATACGCGAAAGCTATTTTTTCATTAATTACTTCCCCGATAATATATCCGCTGGGATCGCCGTCAATACAAAGAAACATGCCCCGGTAAATACGATCATCAAAAATATCCGCCATGATTTTCATAGCGTTTTTTTCACAGCCGCTGAATGAAGAGCAATAGGAACAGTCCTTTTTTTGACACCAGTATTCTTCTATATCAAGGCATATACCGATGTTTTTATTCGTCATATCTTTAAATGAAATCCGCTTGTCTTTTAGGCATTTGTTAATCCGTTTGCGTTTATTAGCGTTGATTGTTCCATCAAGATCAATAAATTCATCGTTGCGGTAGATATAATCGCAGTCATCCCGGAAGTACGCGGTTTTTACCGCATAGCCTTCGACCGCCTGAAACTCCGGAATAAAACGCTCTTCAATAAATTTTATTTGAAAAGACGGCAGCCCCGCGTTCATGGACAGATCATATAGTATATCTATGATCTGCCGGAGGGAATATTCAGGCGGTTCCAAAGGCCGGTGGAGGGCGAAATAAACGTTTTTTCCCTCGTAAAAATATACGCTGCAAAGGTATCCATGGATAATCTTGTAAAGCCCGTTATAGGCGAATGACCAAGCGGTAATAATGGTAGCCCCCATTTCTTGCAGCATGCTGTATTGTTCATAGGCTTTAAATATAGAATAACTATCTTTATTTACCGGGGAGAATCCCTCTCGCTGAAAATAGCCGTAAAATTTCCGCGTTTCTTCACGCATTTTCTTTGTTCCTTTCCAGATGATAGATCAGCGGCAGCGCCGCCGCGACGGCCGTAAATCCAGCCGTATAGCTTATAAGCGTATTGCCGGTATATCCCATGCAGCCGAATGAAGCCGCGCTGCCGAGGCATATAAGCAGCGCATAGGGCAATTGGGTTTTCACATGCATGATATGATCGCATCCAGCGCCAATTGACGCTAAGATAGTGGTATCCGTAATCGGAGAAGCGTGGTCCCCAAAAACCGATCCCCCAAGGGTTGACGCCAGATACAGGCTGAACAGCGATGGATCCACCGCCTTGGCAATAATGACGATAAAGGGAACCGTTACCAAAAAAGACCCCCAGGAACCAAGCCCAAAAGATACCAGCGCTGAAAGCATAAAAATTGCCAGGGGCATGAAAGAAAAGTTTACCGCCCCTTGCAGCCGCGCCATGACCGACTCAACATAAGCAGCCGCGCCCAAGGATTCGGTGGTAACAGCGCTCATGCTCCAGGCCAAGACAAGAATGACGACCGCCGCGAACATGGACTTCATGCCCTCGATTGCGCCCTCAAAAAATTGACGCGCCGAAAGCAGCCGCCGGGGAATGTAGAGCAGAAAACAAACGGCCAGCGCGCCCAGGCAGCCGAAATTGATAGCCAAGGTGGTATCCGAGCGGGCGTACGCCTCAATCAGGGAAACTTTTTCCGGTCCGAAAAAACCGCCGAGCCACGCGATGGACGCCAAGGTCAGCCCGATAACCGCGAGGTTCGGAAGGGCCAGATCAATGACCGCGCCCTTTTCGGATATGGTTTTTCCCCCTATTTCCCGTTCCGTGCCGTAGAGGGTCTGCTGTTTTCCCCTGCGCCGGGCCGCGTCTCGTTCATGCCTGAGCATATAGGAAAAGTCCTTCTGGGTAAGGGCGATGTACAGCACAAACAACAGGGCGAAGACCCCGTAGAAATTCCAGGGAATGGAACGGATAAACAGCAAAAGACCATGCTCCAATCCCGCTTTTTCCACAATTTCCGCTATGGCCATGGTCCAGCTTGAAACCGGCGCCAATATGCAGACCGGCGCGGCGGTAGAATCAATGAAATAGGCCAGTTTTTCCCTGGACACCTTATGCCGTCCGGCAACGGGACCCATGACCGCGCCGGTAAGGAGGCAGCTGAAATAATCATCAATAAAAATGAGCGCCCCCAGGGCAATAGCGGCAAGACAGACGCCCCGGGGTCCCTTTATCTTTTTCGCCGCCCAGCGCCCATAGGCCAAATGGCCGCCCGCCATGGTTATTACCGTAACTAAAGAACCCAACATAAGAATAAACGTAATGAGGGGTATATTTTCAGCGGTACTGTTGAACAGCGTGGTAAACAGCAGGTCAAGAAATCCCCGCAGGCCCCCCTTCGATGCCCCGGCGTACAGCAAGGCCCCCGCCGCAAGGCCGATAAACAGCGAGGCTATCACATCGCGCAAAATAAACACCATAACAACCGCGGTAAGCGCGGGGATAAACGCCCCTATTCCAAAATTAATCATTGCCGCCTCTTATTTTTTACGGGAACCGCTAATAATTACAGTTTTTAGCGCTTCCCGTATCTTTTATGCTGTTCAAATATCTGACAGCCGCAAACAGCGTAAAACCTATTTCTTATGTATGATGAATACGCTGGGAAGATCGGGATTATTCAGATGCCGCTTTGCCTCCTCAAGATAGTTTGCCGCGCACACATCATCCCTGTCCGCTTCCGCAACAGCCTTAAACCGCTCATAGGCGGCCTGGTAGTCTTTGGTATGATACTTGCGGATTCCCGATTCAAAGACCCCTTTTGTGGCTATCCGTTTTGAGCGGACGGCGCCGGGCAGGGCGTCAAGCATATCAAAAACCCCGGTTACCTCATTAAGCCCGGCGGCCTGGATCATCCCGAGAAAACGGTACTGAAACTCCCCCTCATGATCCGCAAGCTGATTCATGGTATCCCGGCTGATCAACATTCCCGAATTGATCTGCTTGGTAAGGGATTCCAGCCGGGACGCCAGATTAACGTTCTTTGAAATAACCGTGCTTGAAAGCCGCTCATTTTCCCCCACTATGCCCATCATCACCGGCCCGGAATGAACGCCGATACCGATACTAATGCCGTCACCGCCTATGGCCACGCGGGTCTTCGGGCTTAATATCAAGCGGCGGTACAGCTCAACGCCCGCCCGTACCGCCCCCGCCGCGTTATCAAACAGCACCATTGCCGAGTCCCCCAGGTATTTATCAACAAATCCCTTATGGCGCCTGAATACCGGCCCGGCGGTTCCCAGCACCCGGTTGATAAACAGAAAATTATCCTTGGCGGACATCATTTCTGAATGTACCGAAAAGGACCGGATATCAAAGAACAGCACCGTTAGATTGCGCTGCACATGATCCCCCAGTTTCATTTTGGTAATGTCCGCTACCCCCAGATGTTCCATAAACTGGAGGGGGACAAAGCGGATGGAAGAAGCGTTCAAAGCGCTGATATGGTTGAATTGTTTTTCCAGTTTTTCCGCCATGCGGTTAAGCCCGCAGCTCACCCTGCCCAGCTCGTCCCGGGCCCGGTAGGAAATCCGCGCGCGGTAGTCGCCGTTGCCGATGGCCTTGAGGATATCCGCGGTCATGCGCAGCTGCCGGACGATGATGGACATAACGGCGATAAGGAAGCAGAGAATAATTAAACAAATAAACGCGGCCACCAGGGCTATTTTTTCCCGCAGCTGGATATTGCTGATTTGATAGCTGGTCATATCAAGCCCTATCTCAAGAATGCCGGCCAGCGTATTTTCCCTGTTGAATATCCCAATATTTGAATAGGCCCACATGCCGTCCAGGTATTCCGCGATGCCCGCGAAAGACTTCCCCGCCTTAAGCATCTGATAGTTTTCAGATTCCTCCTCATAAAAAATGCCGGGGCGGAACATGTTTATTTCGTCATTAGAACTGAGCAGGTAGTATTCAAAATTCGCGCCGGTATATACCGCCGCATAGTATAATTTACTCCATTCATCTTTATTGTCATTGACAATATTTTTTAATGTCCGGGATAATTTCCGGTATGTGCCGCTCCGGCTGTCCTTTATGCCGCGCAGCTCCTCAATATCCTCGCCGGTAATCAAGTTTGACGCCACTGACACGGTCAAATTCAGGGACTTGAAAATCTCCTTGTTAAGCTGGTCCGTCATGGCGTTAAAGGTAATCATATAAAACACAAAAAACGCGATAACGGTTATGGGGATAATAATAACGGCCTGTTTGATAAAGAGGGATATGAAGCGGTTCAAAACCGCGACGATTAAGAGGTACACGCCCAGCAGGAAGCTGACAACCGCCGCCAGAAAGGAAAGCTGCGCCGCGGCGACCGCGAGCCGCTCATGCGGCGGGAGCGGCAGGCCGCCGGTATAGGCTGTCAAATGCTTCCCGTTGTAATACCAGACGGTTTCCCCGTATACGCCGGAAAAGCGCCCCTGGTAATAGGCAAAGCCCGTAAGCAGGGGATGGCCGCCCTGGGCGCGCAGGGCGGCAAAAAAACCTTCTGGAATAACCTGCATGAGCTCACCGTCAGCGCCTATTCCCCGGACCATGCCCGAAGCCATGTCAAAAAAGAAAATCTCCCCCGGGCCGCCGTATTCAAGGTGCCAGGGGATGATCCCGCCTGTCCCGCCCCGCGCCTTGGGGCTAAAGTCAAAATCAGCGCGGAGGACGGGTTTCCCGCCGTCCCGGACCTCATAGATGCCGCCGGTCCGGGTGGCGTAGATAAAATTCCCAAAATCTTTCAAACAAAGCCTGCCCACCGCGTAATCCTCCGTTCCCAGGGAGAAAACCGAAGAGCTTAGGGTGTCGGTAAAAACATCATAGGCATACAGGAGTACCGAATTTTTTTGGGCCCGCGAAAAGGTAAGCGCCCCATCCCGGCACCGCAGGGACCCGAATTGCGGGAACGCGCGGGGCCGGTCTTCCCGCCCGGCGTAATCCATGACAAAGATATCCCGCTGCTGTTTGCCCTGTTTGTTGTATTTTCTGATAATATCCCGTTTGGTTAAAAAGGCGTCGTATTCTATTTCCATCATATACACATACAGATTCCCCGCCCCGTCCACCGCCAGGTCGAACATTTTAACATACTCTTTCAACTTGTTTACCCGGATGGTATACCGTATCTCTCCGTCCGCGGTCATGCACAGGAGGCGGAAACCGCCGCTGTCGATGACATACAGATTCCCGTCTTTTTCATATTTTGCGGTCATCGCGGTCATAAAGGCGGTTTTTCTTTGAAAAACCGGACGCTTTAAAAGATCCCCCCGCGCAATGCAAAAAAACGACGCAAAGAGGCATACCGCGGCGCAAAGGGTAAAAAGAACCGTGCCGGTTGATTTTTTCATGCTATACCTAACTTAATCCATAGGGACCGGCAATACCACCGCCCCGCCGGAGAGAAACCCCATAAATCCCAATTTAAGCGTATTGTTAGGGACTTTTATCCACAAAACCAAAAAAACCAGGCCGTCCCGCCCATTAGACGTGTTCCAAATCCCGGTTGGTTTCGGAACACGTCCCGCGGTTTCTCAGGCTAAAGCCCGCGGACTAAAGTCCGGTGAAACCGCGTTTTTAAGCGGAAACTGTTTTGAAGCTGAAGTTTCAGAACAGCTCTATTGTATTCACAAACACGGAAAAAATGATTTGCGCTATACATCCGAAGGCCGCGCGCCCTTTCCCGCATCACCCAAAACGCAAGGGGGCCGGGGCGCTGTCAACAACTTAAAAGATTAGCGGGGGCAAGCCCCCTCACTCCGAACCCTCCAGGTTCTCCGCCGCGCCCCGGCCCCCCTTACGTTGTTGACAGCGCCGCTTTACCGGGCGTATTCCACGATGCGGGTTTCCCGGATGATAGTAACCTTGATCCGCCCCGGATAATGGAGGTTGTCCTCGATTTTCTTGGCTATCTGTTTCGCCAGTTCCCTGGACTGCTCATCGGTGATGGCTTCATTGTTCACAATGACCCGCAATTCCCGGCCCGCCTGTATAGCAAAGGTCTTATCCACCCCGGTAAATCCGCCGGCTATGCTCTCCAGATTCTCCAGCCGTTTGATATAGTTATCCAGGGTTTCCTGGCGGGCGCCGGGCCGGGCCGCGGATATGGCGTCCGCTATCTGCACCAGGATCGATTCAACGCAGGAGGGTTCCATGTCATTGTGATGGCTGCCGATGGCGTTGATAATCCGGGGGTCTTCGCCCATCTTGCGGGCCATATCCATGCCGATTTCCGCGTGGTTGAGGTCCGAGTCCGAGTCTATGCCCTTCCCAATATCGTGCAGCAAAGCCCCCCGCTTGGCCAGGTCCCGGTTCGCCCCGATTTCCGCGGCCAGGACGCCGGCGATAACGGCCACCTCCTTGGAATGGTACAGCACATTCTGCCCATAACTGGTACGGAAATAGAGCCGCCCCAAAGCCCGGATAGCTTCCTGGCTGATATTGTGTATCCCCAGATCAAAGAGGACCTTTTCCCCTTCCTCGAATATCTTCTGGGAAATATCTTTGGTAACCTTGGCGACGATCTCCTCAATCCGGGCCGGGTGTATCCGCCCGTCGGTGATAAGCCGTTCCAGGGCGATCTTGGCGATCTCCCGGCGGACCGGATCAAAGCAGGAGATGACCACCGCCTCGGGGGTATCATCGATAATGATGTCCACCCCGGTGAGGGTTTCCAGCGCCCGGATATTCCGGCCTTCCCTGCCTATGATCCGGCCCTTCATTTCATCGTTGGGCAGCGTTACCGTGGCCACCGTTACATCCCCGGTAACCTCCGTGGGCAGCCGCTGCATGGCGGCCACCAGGATGTCCCGGGCCTTTTTTTCCGCGCCCAGGTTCGCTTCCTGCTCAATCTTATTGATCAGGGCCTGGGCGTCGTGCTTCGCCTCGTTTTCCAGGTTCTGGATGATCAGCGCCTTGGCCTCCTCCGCGGTAAGGCCGGATATGCGCTCCAATTCCGCCCGGTATCGTTCCTCTTCCCGGTCAAGGGCGCCGCCCCGTTCCTGTAACTGCCGTTCCTTTTCAACAAGGGACTGTTCGATTTTTTCTATTTGGGCGGTTTTTTTATCTATTGTTTCTTCCTTCTGCACAATACGGCGTTCATACCGCTGCAGTTCGGCCCTGCGTTCCCGAGTCTCCCTCTCCTGCTGGTTTCGTTCGCGGATAACTTGTTCTTTAGCCTCTACAAGAATTTCCTTCTTTTTAGCTTCAGCTTCCTTTATCGCATCCTGTTTAACGCGCCCGGCTTGTTGTTCCGACGCTGTAAGTTGATATCTGGCGTACAGCCATCTAATAGTCCAGCCTAAGGTCAACCCGGCAAGAGGGAGGATAATCTTAAGTACCCATTCCACCATCACGCTACCTCTTACCGATATATATTAAAAGCGCCTACCATTCTATTGTAGAAAATCGCTATTTGTCAAGGCATAATTTGGGATAGCGCAGGGCCGGCGCATATAAACTTTTTATGGGGGGGCTGGGGGGCCTTTCGGCCTCCCAACGGGGGTTCCGGGGGCGGCGCCCCCGGGCCGGGCAAGCGGGGCCCCGGCTTACATGCGGAATTCGCTGCCCAGATAGACCTCCCGGACCATTTCATTGGCCAAAATAAGCTCCCGGTCCCCGCGGGCGACAATGGAGCCGTTGTTGATAATGAAGGCTTCGGTGGTTATTTCCAGGGTGTCCCGGACATTGTGGTCTGTTATCAGTATGCCGATGCCCTTTTGCGCCAAGGCGCGGATTATCTGTTTAATCTCATAGACCGCGATGGGGTCTATGCCCGCAAAGGGCTCGTCCAGGAGGAGGAATTTGGGTTCCGTGGCAAGGGCCCGGGCGATTTCGGTCCGCCGCCGCTCGCCCCCCGACAGGGTATAGCCGAACTGGGTCTTGATCCGGCCTATCCCGAATTCCTCCAGCAGGGACGCCATCCGCTCCCGTTTTTGGGGTTTGGTAATGTCCCGGCGGCTCTCCAGTATGGCCCAGAGGTTTTGTTCCACCGTGAGTTTGCGGAATATAGAAGCCTCCTGGGGCAGATAGGCTATGCCGGCTTGGGCCCGGCGGTACATGGGTTTGGCGGTAATATCAAGGCCGTTTAGGGCGACTATCCCGGCGGTGGGTTTATAAAACCCGACTATCATATAGAAGATAGTGGTTTTCCCCGCCCCGTTAGGCCCCAGCAGCCCCGCCACTTCCCCGTTGCCCATGGAAAAACTCACCCCCCGGACCACTTCCTTGCGTCCGAATTTTTTATGCAGCCCCTGTACCGAAAGAATATGGCGGGGACCGGGGTCCCCGTCCGCCCCGGCCGCGCCCTCCGGCGGGTCTTCAAGGGGAAGCTGTTCTTCAAGCGTTTCTTCCCGCACGGTCAATCCTTTATCGATCCTGAAACCGTTCCCTCCATCGTTACATCATCCGTATCCAGATCGACCCGGATTTGATCCGCCCTGAATTCATCGGTTTTTTTATAGACCACCGGAAAGCCTGAGAGGTCGAGCAGCTTTTTCTTGCGCCGGTATACCGCGTACTCCGAGCGGCATACCATATCGTCCTTAAAGAGCCGGACCGAGATTTGGAACACGGTGATCTCCGCCTCGTTGTCGTATTCAATAAACCGGCCCTTGGCCACCAGCTCATTCCGCTTATCCTCCAGGGAGGAGTTCCCCTCCAGCCGGGCGAGCTTTAATTTCCGGTCATACCGGAGCCGCTCGGTTTGAAAGGTAATATCCTTTTCCTCTTCCCGGCCCCATACATTCCCGGAACAATTGATGAATTGATTGTTGTCCCCCTGCAACTCGATCCGGTCCGCCCGGAGCAGCAGATTGTCCGACCGGACTTCCGCGTTCCCCGCGAGTACCGTAAGTTCCTTGCCCAGGGCCTTGCTGCCGCTCATCCGGTCCGCCTTAAAGGTAAAGGTATCCCCCCAGGCGGCCGCGGCGAGCAGGCAGAGTAACCCGGCGAGGGGGAGCTGCGGGCGCGCCCCCCGCCCGGCAGTCCGGGGGCCTTCAACCGGGCGTACTTGCCGCCCCATTGTCAGCGGCGCTTGTTTCCTCATGCCCTGTTTCACCCGCTTCATCCTCCGCAATTCCCTCAAAAGGCTCCGCCCCGCTGTCCGCGGCCCCGCCGGCAGCATCCCCGCCGTCTTCATCGTCTTCATCATGGTAGTATATCCCCTCAGCCCCGCCGTTAAAGGACCAGGATCGCCGGCGGGCGTCGGCGGAGAAGCCCCAGCCGGAAAAACTCGTTCCATCGGAGCGGATAATATCAACCCGCTCCATTTCCCCGGAGGAAAGGACGCGCTCCTTGTCCTGCCAGGCAAGGCTGGGGGTGTTGATGTTCAGGTCCTCCGAGTCCACCTGTATCTCCACCCCGCCGGTCATTTGGATATTGCCGGTCCCCATATCCACCGCGGCGTTTCCCACCGTGCCAGTCGCGTTGACCGCTATCCCCTGGCCGTCGAATTGATCAAAAGAAAAATTTTGCAGTTCCATGGCCTGCCGTTTTTCATACCGTTCCGCCAATTCAGCGGCGAAACGGACCACCGGTTTGCCCTCCCGGACCCGGACGTATTCCACCCCGCGCATCACAATATCCGGCTGCCCGTCGTCGGTTACGCCCTCCTCGCCGTAATCAAAGGAACAGGCCGCCAAGCCGGAGAGCAGGAGGAACAGAACGGCGCGGCAAGAAACGGGCCTCAAGAGGTTCATAGGCCGGCGCTTGCCCGGTCCCGGGCCGCGGCGATGAAGTCCCGGAACAGGGGGCTTGCCGCGGTGGGCTTGGATTTAAATTCAGGATGAAACTGCGCCCCCAGCCCCCAGGGATGTTCCGGCCATTCAACACATTCCACCAGGCCGCCCCCGGGGGTAAAGGCGGTAAGCCTGAGTCCGGACTCTTGCATTTCCCGCCGGTACTGGTTGGAAAACTCGTACCGGTGCCGGTGCCGCTCAAGTATGGGACCCTCCCCATAGGCGCGAAAGATATGGGAGCCCGGTTCCGCCACGGTCTCGCCGGTTCCCAGCCGCATGGTGCCCCCATAGTCTTTAACGGCGGCCTGTTCCTCCAAAAGGCTGATCACCGGATGGGCGGTCCCGGCGTTAAATTCCGTTGAGTCCGCGTCCTCCCAGCCCAGCACATGCCGACCCCAATCAATAACCATCACCTGCATACCCAGGCAGATGCCGAAATAGGGGATGTTGCTCGTCCTGGCCCAGGCCGCGGCGGCTACCATGCCGTTGATACCCCGTTCGCCGAAGCCGCCGGGAACCAACACCCCGTCCACCCCGCTGCCAAGGCCGGAGGGTCCCAGGATGTCTTCGGCCCGGTCCGCCTCTTCCAAGCGGGCGGAATCGATCTTGATCAGCTCCACCGCCGCGCTGTTTTCCAGCCCCGCATGGAAGAGGGCCTCGTAGATCGATTTATAGGAATCATGGAGGTCCAGGTACTTCCCCACTATCCCAATACGCACCGCCGCGGTCCGGGCTTTAAAGCGGTCCATCATGGCGTACCAGGCTTTTAAATCCGCGTGGCGGCTTTCCACCCCCATTTTCTGTAATACCACCTGGTCCAGTTTCTGTTCATAGAAGATCAGGGGTATCTCATAGATCGTGGTCTCCACATCGTAGGAGGTAAAAACCGCGCCGCTTTCCACATTGGTAAACAGGGCTATCTTTCGCCGGGTCGGTTCGTCCAGCATAACCGGGGCGCGGCAGATGAGGATGTCCGGCTGTATCCCCTGTTCCTGCATGGCCTTCACCGAATGTTGGGTGGGCTTGGTTTTCAGCTCCCCCCCGGCCACCGAGGGGATCAGGGTAAGGTGCACCGAGAGGGCGTTGGTTTTCCCCTGTTCATGGATAAGCTGCCGGGCCGCCTCTAAAAAGGGGATCGATTCAATATCCCCGACGGTTCCCCCGATTTCCACAATAACCACATCGGCCTCCGCGTCCTCCCCGGCGATCCGTAGTATCCGTTCTTTGATTTCACCGGTAATATGGGGGATGACCTGGACGCAGCGGCCAAGATACCGGCCCTGCCGTTCCTTGCGGATAACCGACTCATATACCTGGCCGGTGGTGATGGAATTGGCCCGGGACAGGGGGCCGGAGGTAAACCGGGCGTAATTCCCCAGGTCCAGATCGGTTTCCGCCCCGTCATCGGTTACATAAACTTCCCCATGCTGGTAGGGATTCATTGTTCCGGCGTCTATATTGATATAGGGATCGCATTTCACCATGCGGACGTTCAAGCCCCGTCCTTCAAGCAAAGCGCCCAGGGACGAAGCCGCGACCCCCTTGCCTAAACTTGAACATACGCCGCCGGAGACAAAAATGAATTTGTTCATGTAAAGATATTATCCCGGCCCCCGTCCATTTGGTCAATCTCCCCCCAGGGGTCTTGGCAAACCAGCTGTTTGACTCAAGGCCCCGTACCCAAGACTTGTTTTCCCAGGCGTTTGGCCCGGCCTTTGGCCATGAAAACACGCTATTGACATCTTTGTATACACTCCTTAGTATAATTCTATGGCTGAAGAGGTGTTTTTATCCGACGCTGAGTTTGAACAGTACCGGGGCTTGATTTATAACGAAAGCGGTATACATTTTACCGGGACAAACCGTTCCATCTTAGAAAGCAGGCTTCGGGAACAATTGCGGGAAAAGCGGATAGATACGACGCGCTCCTATTTTAACCTTATTTCCCAAAACAAAGAAGAGTTAAAGAACTTTCTTGATTCCATAACCACCAATTTAACCCGGTTTTTCCGGAATCAGGCCCATTTTGACGCCCTGGAAAAACATGTTATTCCTGAACTCTTGAAGATCAAGGGGGGAGGCGGGGCGTCAACGCTGAAAATTTGGAGCGCCGGATGTTCTACCGGGGAAGAACCCTATACCATCGCCATGCTTTTAAGCGAAATCCTGCCCTCCCCCTGGAAATATGAGATTGTCGCCAGCGATATTAGCCTTAAATGCCTTATGACCGCCAAGGAGGGGTTTTACGCGGACAACCGCATTGCCGGCGTTCCCGACGCCTACCTCAAAAAATACTTTGACAAGGTGGAGGGGGGGTATAAAATTCACCCCAGCATCATGTCCCGTATCCGTTTTGACTACCATAACCTCAAGAATGATTCGGGGCAGCGGAATTTGGACATACTGTTCTGCCGTAATGTGATCATTTATTTTGATGAAACCGCCCAGACCGCCGTGATCAACCGTTTCTGGGATTCCATGGCCGCAAAATCTTTTTTGTTTATCGGCCATTCTGAATCTCTTTTTGGGATGAATACTAAATTTGAATTTGTAAAGACCCAATGGGCAACGTTTTATAGAAAATTTATCTGAATTAAGGATAAAACTTCGGTTTTTTGGTATCCGTTGCGGCTGCGGAACTTCACCGCCGCGGCCGCAACCCCTAGGGAAACACTGATTAAATCCAATCGAGGATTTAATCAGTGTATCTTACCCGCATTTGCGTAATGAAATGAGCAAATGCAGAGGGTAACGCTGATTAGCGTCAAGTTAATCAGCG
>JAITHL010000172.1 GCA_031279975.1 Treponema sp.
CCCAAACGAGGTCTTCCCTTTCGGGACGTTCCCTCCCGTTTTGCGTAAACCGGCTCCGGCTCCCCAATCCCGTCAGATTAAGGATACCACTTCTCCCATAAAGCATAAATTCTCCCAAGCAATTCGGTGTTACCGAATTGCCCGCCCCCCCGGTCCCCCCTCAAGTTGTTGACAGTGGTCATATATCCCGCTTGCGGCCCGCTTCGGGCGCTCTTGACGAGAAGCCCAAGGCGTTGTACATACAGTCATGATTGTTATTTTATCCAAGGGCGCCGGCGCCCATGACAAGGGTATGATTTGCTCCTTTTTGCAGGAACGGGGTTTTACCATACGGGAACAGCTGCTTGGGGATGACGCGCTTATCAGCGCTGCGGGCAAGGGCGGCTCCGCTGATGACCTGCGGGAATTGGCCCTGCTCCCTGGGGTGGAACGGGTGGCCTCGACCTCCCGGCCCTACGAGCTCGCGTCCCGGGAGACCAAGGCTGAGGACACCATTGCCGCCGTGGGGCCGGTGAAGATCGGCGGAGCCCGGATATCAATTATCGCCGGCCCCTGCGCCGTGGAAAGCCGGGAACAGATTATGGAAACCGCCCAGCGGGTCCGGGAGGCCGGCGCGGTGATCCTGCGGGGCGGGGCCTTTAAACCCCGGACCAGCCCCTATGCCTTTCAAGGTTTGGGTATGCGGGGGCTGGAATACCTCAAGGCCGCCGGGGAAGCCCAGGGGATGCCGGTTGTTACCGAGGTGGTTTCTCCCGAGCTGGCCCTGCAGATGCGGGACCTTACTGATATGTTTCAAATCGGCGCCCGGAACATGCAGAATTTTGAGCTGCTCAAAAAGGCCGGCGCCTTGGGCAAACCGGTACTCCTGAAACGGGGGCCCTCGGCCACCATTGAGGAATGGCTGCTCTCCGCGGAGTACCTGCTGGCGTCGGGATGCAGGGACGTGGCGCTCTGCGAACGGGGCATCAGGACCTTTGAGACCTATACCCGGAACACCCTGGATATATCCGCCATAGCGGTGATCAAACGGCTTTCCCATCTGCCGGTTATTGTTGACCCCAGCCATGCGGTGGGCATACGGGCCATGGTGCCGTCCGCGGGCCTCTCGGCCATTGCCGCCGGGGCGGACGGCCTTACGGTGGAGGTGCACCCCCATCCTGACAAGGCCCTCTCCGACGGGCCCCAATCCCTCTATCCCTCCCAGTTTGAGCGGCTGATGCGGGACATCGGCGCACTGGCGCCGGTGGTGGGGAAGGAACTTTTCCGCGCGCCCCGGCCCTATCTCCAAGACGGCGGTGGAAGGCCCGGCAAGCCCTGCCAATCCGGCCAGCGGCCTTCGGAGCTGCCGGTCGCCTATTCCGGGCAGCCGGGGGCCTATGCGGAACAGGCCCTGCTCCGGGCTTTTGGCGAGGAGGTCCGGCGGGCGTCCTATCCGTCCTTTGCCGCGGTTTTCGACGCGGTGCTGGACGGTTCAGCGGGGTTCGGGGTGGTGCCGGTGGAAAACAGCCTGACCGGTTCAATCCATGAAAATTACGATCTCTTTGTCCGCTATCCTGATATCAGCATGGCGGGGGAGTTGAAACTCCGCATAGTGCACTGCCTCATCGGCGCGGCGGGGGCGGCGGAGGATACCATTCAGGTGGTCCGCAGTCATCCCCAGGGTTTTACCCAGTGCCAGGATTTTCTGGACCGGTATCCCTGGAAGCGGGAAATCTATTACAACACCGCGGCGGCGGTGGCGTCCCTTTTGGAAGAAGACGAATCCCGGAAAGCCCATACCGCCGCCATTGCCGGAGAAGCGGCGGCCCTTACCCACGGGCTCAACATTATCAAATTTGGTATAGAGAAAGACCCCTTTAATTATACCCGCTTTGTTATTATTGCCCGGAAAAACGGGGAAGGCCGGGCTCCGGTTCCGCCAAGCCTTGGATCGCGGCGGCCCGACAAGGCGTCTTTGGTTTTCTCGGTTCCCGATACCCCAGGCGCGCTCTACGCCTGTCTACAGATCATGAACGACCGGGGGATAAACCTCTCAAAGCTGGAATCCCGCCCCATCCAAGGCAGGCCCTGGGAGTATCTCTTTTATGTGGATATCAACTATCCCCAAACTGATGAGGATTTTACCGCGGCGCTGGAGGCCCTGAAACCAAAAACCGAATCGTTCTATTTTTTAGGCGCCTACCGGGGAGCCCAGTAGGGCCGTCCGCCCCGCCGGACCGGGGATTAAATCCTTGACTTTTCAAGTATTGGGTTTTACACTTCTTTTATGAACGTTAAATCAATACTCACCAAGGACACTATTAATCTACATCTTAAGGGAACTACTAAAGAGGAAATTATTAACGAACTCTTGGATGTATTAGTAGCCGCCAATAAAATACAGGACCGGGCTTCGGCATATACGGCGGTAATGGACCGGGAACAAAAAATGTCTACCGGCATGAAGCACGGCATCGCCATTCCCCATGGGAAAAGCATAACCATCCATGAACTGGTAGCCTGTATCGGCGTCTCGGATAAACCCGTTGATTTCGACTCGCTGGATCAAGCGCCGTGCCGCATTTTCATCATGACCCTCTCGCCCCTGGAAAAAACCGGCCCCCACTTGCAGTTCCTTGCGGAAATAAGCCTGCTCTTCAAAAGCGCCGAAAAACGGGCCGAGATTCTCCAAGCGGATACGCCTGAAACCCTCCTCCACATTCTCACCGAATAAGCCCCTCCCGCGCCGCCGGTACGGGTAAGTAGCGCTGGCTCCATATCGAGGCGGGGCTGATCAAGGCTAATCAGCCCCGCCTCGGGCAACGATGATTGCGGAAATCCGGTCCGCAATCATCGTTGCCCGCAAACCTGGTTCGAGGTATTTGCTTCGCCCTATTGTACAGGGCGCTTTCATTGCGCAAATACGGGTAAGACGCCCTGATTAAATAGAGTTTGTTCATAAAGCCGGTTGCTTTATGGACAGACCTTGCGCTTTCTCAGTCTTTGGGCCGCGAAAATGCGTTTTTTAAGGAAGTCTGTCTATAACGTGTCCACATTAGACGTGTTCCAAAACCCGGTTGGTTTCGGAAGACATCCTGCGGTTTCTCAGGCTAAAGCCTGCGGACTAAAGTCCGGTGAAACCGCGTTTTTTAGCGGAAGCTGTTCTGAAACTGAAGTTTCAGAACAGCTCTATTATAGAGCCTGCGCAAAACTAACCGGGTTTTGCAACGGGATCTATAGACAGACTCTAAATAGGCTTTTTAACAAGGTCCACGGATTACCGGCAACAAAACCCCGCTAATCAGTGGTAATCCGTGGACCCTTTTATAATGCCGAATAAATCAGCGCTTCCCTAGGGCCGGCCCGGCGCGTTGGGCGGCCCTTATTGGCTTTGCGTCTTGCCCAGGGCATCAACCGCCAGCATCTTTACCGTATGGGTCCAGTCAAGGTTTTGAATGGTCTCCAGGGATTCGGCGGCCTTGGGATTCCCGGTGGCCCCCAGCGCGGGGATCAAGGTCCTGACCATCTGTTCATCCGCCGGTTTCAGGACGCCGTTCTTGAGTTTCCCGTTAAGCCCTAGCAGGAACTCATTGAGCAGGCCGACCGCCTCATCGGTTTTGAGACTCGCCAGGGCCGTTACCGCGGCGTATTTCTCCTGGGCGTCTATCCCTTCCTGATAGGAGCGTTCCATGAGGGGATAGACCGGCTGGCCGGCGGTCCCATAGCGGCGCAGCATATCCAGGGCAAGTTTCCGCATCCCCCCCAAATCACCGCGCTGCCGGACATCGCTGGTAGACGCCTTCCAGCCCTCCTGTAAGGCCGCCGCGGCTATGAAGGCTTTTTTATCATTGGAAACCCAGGATTCCTCTTGGGTTTGCAGGGCAAGATACTTGACCCCATGGGGATAGCCCGGACTCTTGACCACCGAACTGAGGGGCTCGGTGGGGTCTTCCAAAATACGGGGCAGGGAAGCCTTGGCTTGATTTTTGATACGGTCCGAATACCAGCCGGTGGAGGCAAAGAATACCGGCAGGTAGCCCGAAGCGTCTTTGTAGTTCTCCAGGGCTATGATGGCCCCGTAGGCAACCCGCTCGCCCTCCAGGGGGTCCTGCGGGGGGCGGAGGTTCAAGTCCTGCAAGACCTTGACCACCTGGGGAAGAAACTCCACGGCCCCCGCCTTGCCCAGGGCGATCAGCATATCCGCCTTTACCAGGGAATCCGGGAAGGACTGTTCGGCCCGCCACAGATTCCGCGCCGCGTCGCGGTACTGGGCGTTCCCCAATTGCTCCGCGAGAAGCCGGGCCATGGTGTTGGCCGCCTTGATTTCAAGCTCCTGGCCGGTTCTGATGTTTGGATAATCAGCCACCAGCCGTTCCAAGGCCAGTGCGTAAAAGCCGGCGGCCTCCGCAATGCCGGCATCCGCAACCTGGCGTACCACCGCCAGCTTGGCCGTTGTTGTCGCGGCGTTCTGATACGCCGCGGTATACCGTTCTAATTCTTCGGAAGCGCCGAATAGGAGCGCCCCAGCCGAAACGAAGAGTCCAAGTAAGCCATACCGTTTCATCGCATTCCATCCTTACTAGTTTTATGGGATAACGCTCATAAAAGGGGCGCTTTCAGGCGCGCCACTGAGGTAACCCGTTTCCTTCCATTAAATATACTATATAATATTGGCATAGCGCTAGTAAGGAGGGAATAGAAATGGAAATCGCCGGATCTGCTATACGGGACGGCCAGGGAAGAACCTTGCTCCTGCGGGGCTGCAATATCGGCGCCGGCGCAAAGGTTCCCCAGGACCCACCGGGGGCAAGCCATATCAGCGGGTCCCTGGACAGCCCCGCAAAGGTATCTTTTATAGGCAAGCCCTTTCCCCTGGAAGAAGCGGCGGAACACTTTGAGCGGCTGAAAAACTGGGGCCTCTGGTTTCACCGTTTTGTGATCACCTGGGAAGCGGTGGAGCATGAGGGGCCGGGAATCTATGATGAGGCTTATTTAGCCTACCTGCGCAAACTCTTCCTGCTGGCCGGGGAGTACGGCCTGTCCTTCTGCGTTGATCCCCATCAGGATGTCTGGAGCCGGTGGACCGGCGGGGACGGCGCGCCGGCCTGGACCCTGGAAAAGATCGGCATGGATTTGAACCGCCTGGACCAATGCGGGGCGGCCATGACCCATCAGCGCTACCGGGAACAGCATCCGGACGCCCCCTTCCCCCGGATGATCTGGCCGGTCAACTATAACCGCTATGCGGCGGCCACGATGTTTACCCTCTTTTTCGGGGGAAACGTCTTTGCCCCGGAATGCCGCATCGAGGGCCAAAGCGCCCAGGATTGGCTCCAGGAACGGTACTTGGCCTGTATGCGCCATGTGTACCGGCGGCTGAAAAACTGCGTCGCCATCGCGGGGTGGGGCGCCATGAATGAGCCGAACCGGGGCTTCATCGGCTACCGGAACCTGGAACGCCTGGAAAACGCCCCGGTTACCCTGGGCCCCATTCCGTTCCCGCTGGACGCCATGGCCGCCGCTTCCGGGCATCCCCGCGAAGTCCCGGTCTACGCCCTGGGGTTCCGGGGGCGGCGGATAGCAGGCCGGGAACGCATCAACCCCCAAGGGCTGTCCCTCTTTAAGGAAGGCTTTGTCTGCCCCTGGAAAAGCGCCGGGGTATGGACCGATGCGGGGGGAACGGTGAAGTTGCTGCGGAAGGATCATTTCGCGGAATACCAGGGCAGGCCGGTTTGTTTTGAAGAGGACTTCCTGGCCCCCTTTATCAGCCGCTTTGCCGGGCGCGTCCGGGAGGTGAACGCGAAATCCCTCATCTTTGTTGAGGGCGTTCCCTATGATCCCCCCCCCCGCTGGCGGGACGGGAATCCGCCGGGTATCATCCACGCCTTCCACTGGTACGACGGCCTGCCCCTGATGCTCCGCTTTTTCCGGCCCTGGCTTGCGGTGGACTATGCCCCCGGGGAACTCAAAGTCAAGGGCCCCCAAGCCCAAGGGGACGGGCCCGCCGAGACCCTCAAATTGGTACTGGGCCGCAAAAAGGCCGCGGCCCTCTACGGGCGGACCATGGGTCGGCTGAAAAGCCGGACCCATGAGGCCCTGGGCCCTGTTCCCTGTATGATCGGGGAATTCGGCCTCCCCTTTGATCTCCAGCGGGGAAGGGCTTTTAAGACCGGAAACTACGCCCTCCATGAGGAAGCCCTGGGCATGTACTACGACGCCCTGGATGAGAACCTCCTCCACAGCGCTATTTGGAATTACTGCGCCTCTAATAACAGCGAACACGGGGACGGCTGGAACGGCGAGGACCTTTCGATTTTCAGCCAAGGCCGGGGCCGGGCTGAAGGGGGCTGGCTGCGGCCCTATCCCATGGCCACCGCGGGAAGCCCCCTCCGCCTCAGATGGGACCGGAAAAAAGGCCGCTTCCGCTACGCCTTCCTCGCCGATCCCGCCGTCGCCGCCCCGACGGAAATCTTCGCCCCCCCTGAATGTTTCGGCGGCGCTCCGGCTGTCAGCATACTGCCCGCGGATGCGCCGGGGCTCTCCGCCTGCTACAGCGCCGGCGAGCGGCGGATTCTGATCCGCAATAACGGCTATGCCGGGGAGGTGGAGCTCTTGGCGCGGCGGATATAGCCCCAGGGCGGCGCCGGCGCGGACTTTAGTCTGAAGCGCCAAGTTAGGATTTATCCATGAAAGCCGGTTGCTTTATGGGCAGACCGCGCATTTTCCCGCCTAAGGCAACGCTGAATAATTCGGCCTTATCAAAAGGGTCCGCGGATTGCGAACCTCCGGTTGCGAACCTCCGGTTGCGAACCTTAGGTTCGGCATGGATTTTCACGGATAGAAGGTTTTTTGTTACGGGCAAACAGGGCCGCCCTGGTTGCGTTTTTCAAAAACCCGTGCTATTTTAAGGCGTACCCGCATTTCCCCAAGGAGCCGTAACAATGATTTTTGTCAAAATCAAAGTAGGCACAGTTACCCCCCCCCCCGCATTTGTATAGTATTTTCTAAATTTTTCCGCAACCTTGGTTTCCGGCTGGCGCGCCCCCAGCCCCGCGGAATGTTGATCAGCCGCGGAACAGCCGTTTCGCTAGGAGTTTGTGGCGCTTTGCGCTATCCAACCCCAGAAAACGCGCAAAAGCGCGTTTTTTACCCTGAAAACTCCCCAAAGGAGCCCATAAATCGGGATTTTTGCGGCTACTTTGACGCAAAAATCCACAAGTGCCACAGGCTCCTAGGGA
>JAITHL010000228.1 GCA_031279975.1 Treponema sp.
ACCCTGACTCAAAAACAGCTTGACAAAATCGTTTCAAAAATCAATAACCGGCCTCGCAAGGTTTTAGACTACCTGACTCCTTACGAGGTTTTTTCGCCATAAAATTCGCGCTTCAAAAAAAATTCCACAATATAACACCGCATAACACCGCATAACACCGCATAAAAAGAATTATACTGTATTTCCACATTAGCAGGCAGGGTTACACTGGTCAGTTTTTTCCCATGAAACGCCCCCATGCCGATTGCGGTAACGCTGTTTTGAATAGTTACGCTGGCAAGTTGCTTTGAAGAAAACGCTTTATCCCCAATAGCGGCAACAGGAAGATTATCTACCCGCGCTGGTATAACAACATCTTTTGCTATTCCTGTATAGCCGGTAATAATGATGCCGCCGTTTTCCTTTTTATACTCAAAACTGTCCGCGTCTTGAGCGAAAACCGCGAAACCCGTAAACGCAAAGACCGAGGCGCATAAAACCGCCATTTTCATTTTTCAACTCCTTCCACAAATTTTTTAAGCGGAGCAATATGCCGCCGCTTTGCCAGCGCCCTAGGAACCGCTGATTGCGGACCGGAGGTCCGGCGTCAAGTTAATCAGCGGTTCCCTAGGGAAGCAGCAGTCCGGCGAGGGCGGGAATAGAGATAAAATTCCCTATCGCGCCGCCTAACGAGGAGAGCAGGAAGACCAGGAGCGCTTTGCTTATCCGGTTCCGGTAAATCCCCTTGATGCTGAGAATATCGTCAAAAAGGGTTTGGGTATCCAGAATACGGGGCCGGCGCAGCGACGCTTCCACAACCCCGGAGAAAAAACCCACGCTGATAAGGGGGCTGAGGGTTCCCACGGGAGCGCCGAAAAAGGAGGCCAGTATAGTAAGGGGATGCCCCAGGGCGATAAGGGCGCCCAGGGCGGCAAGGGAGCCGTTGAGGAGGAGCCATTTGGCAAGCATGGTCAAACTTACCCCCGCGCCGGATATAAAAAAGCCCAGGGCGATGAGTATGCCCAGGAAAACCGGCAGCAGCCAGGGAACGAGTTTCGCCGCGGCGCTCCGGGCGGGAATGGTATCCAGCTCTGTAATGTCCGTATCTTCCCGGCCCTGGGCAATCGCTTCGATATGGGCCTTAATCCCCTTGAGGTGGCCCGCCCCAACCACCGCCGCCACGACCTTTTTTTCCGGTACCGGGGATGCCTCAAGACCGGGTCCGGCGGTCCAAATTTTTACCCCAAGATACCGGTCCCGTTCATCGATAAGGGTTTCTTTTACCCGCGGCAGATACTGGGCCAATTCGCGCATCATCCCGTCCAGCTCGTTCCGGCTTTTCAGCTCCTCAATCTCCTGGGGATTGAGTTTTTCCCGGCTGAACGCGCTGGATACAAGGGCCGCCAGGAGTTTGCATTTACTCCAAAGGCCGCACCGGGACCAGGCCCGGCGGAGGGTAAGCTGTACCTCCCGGTCGCAGAGGGCGTAGGGAATGCCCAATTCCTGGGCCGTATCCACCGCGGTCTTCATTTCCTCCCCAGGTTTAACCCCCAGTTCCATACCCATACGGCGCTGAAAACTGGCAAGCGCCAGATTCGCCATCAGCAGGAAGCCCTTGCCTTCCCGGAAAGCCTTTACCAGGTCCAGCTTTTCCCAGGCGTCCTGCTGGGAAATGGCGGCAAAACGTCCGGCGTCTAATTCAACGCAAACCATGGCGGGCCGGCTCTCCCGGATGACCCGGTCAACCTCGGCAATGCTCTCCCGGGATACATGGGCGGTTCCAATCAGCAGTATTTCCCTGCCGGGAAACTGCATACATACGCGGGTGTCATTCATAGGGTTCCCATAGTATACGATGACGCGAATTTCGGCAAGTTGAAACGGGATACCCTTTCCGATAAGATATATAGGGTCTGTCTATAAGGCGGGCGCATTGCGGACAGACTTCCTTAAAAAGCGCGTTTTCGCGGCCTAAGGGCTGAAAAAACGCAGGGTCTGTCCATAAAGCAACCGGCTTTATGGACAGACACGATCAGACCCTATTTATAGTGAGGATGAAGAAGCCCCTGTGATGAAAAAGCCCCTTCTTGCAAAAATCGCGCAGCTTGTTTTTCTGTACCTTGCGGTTTTTACGGCCCTGGCGCTTATGCAGTTCGCCAAACAGCGGGGATTTACCCGCCGCGTCGGCCCTATGCTTATTACCGGCCGTTATGGGGAAACTCCGGGGCCGGAACCCGGCTTATCCGGCGCGTCCGGGTCTTTAACCCTGCCCTCGAATGCGGCGTTTGAGGCGGCGGAAGGGCCGCAAGACCCGGCGGATACCGCGCAAACCTTGCAAGCGGAGGGAACGCGGTACTCCCTTGCCGGCGCCCTTGCCGTCGCCTTCGGCGGCATGGAATTCCGCATCGCGGCGGGGGAACCCTTCGCCCTCCGGTACGCGGACGGTTCCAAACGGACGGTCCTGCCGGAATATATGGTCCTCTTTGACAACGCGGCGGCCTTCGGTTTTCCCCAGGGAACGGAGCTGATCTTTTCTGTAACCGGCGAAGCGCGGCATACCGGCCCCGCAAGGCCGGAATTGCGGATCGCCGCGGTCTTTGGCGAAGGGGTCCTTGCGGTGGAGCTTCCCTGCCGGCCCCTGCGGCGCTCCCGCATCCGGGAAGGGGAAACCGGGGAATTGCTCGTTGCCGCCGACGGGATCAACTACAGTTTTGGGAATTCCCCCCTGAATAGGGATACCCTGGCGCTGCTCCTGGAGCGGGAAGGGCCTCCGGTTTCCTATAAGGCCGTGGCGGAACAGCGGGTTTTGACTATGGCGGAGTATATCCAGCCGCGGGCGCAAAACCCGTCCGCCTATGACCAGGCCGCCAGCCAATGGCGGGACCGGGCCTACGCCCTGTGGTCCCGGGCCGCCCTTGACCCCGGCGGGGGGCCGCTGGATGAGAGCCAGGTTTCGGCCCTGCTCAGCGAATCAATTGTCCGGGGCGCGTATCAGCAGACCGTTGCGGGATTGGCCCGGTCCTGGGAAAATCAGCGGACCCATTTCTCCATGGTCTACCAGGGACAGCTCGATGAGGGGTTCCGTTCCTTTATCAACGCCGAAGAGATCAGTTACGCCCGGCTTGCCGAAAGCCTGGCCGGGATTAGTTTGGACTTCCTCTTACAGGACCATAGCATACCCTTTTGCGGAATCCGGGGTTATGATAATTTGATGGAACGGCTCTTGGAACGGCTCCGGGGCCTGGAGCCTTCCCATGTTACCCCCGATCTGATCCCCGGTATCCTGGAAGGTTATGTGGATTGGAACCGCCAGCAGCCCGCGCCGGCCAATCCCGCAACTAATCCCTTTACCCCGCTGATGAGCGAAACCATCAGGCTTCTTTTGGAAGGAATACGCCAGGAGGGGGATGGGCGGGTCTTCTTTTTCCTGAACGGCCAGGCGGACGGGGAATCGAACCTGCGCATAGGGCTTGCGCTGGATCAATACGGCCAGCTGACCAAGGCCGGCGACTTGGCGGACCTGGGCCGTTCCCTTGTCTTATCCGTCCTGGCTCCGGAAGAGCCGATCCGGTCCGCGGGGGAAGCCGCCCGGCTCTACCGGCGTTTGAACGCCCCGTATTATCCCCATGCGGCCTTCATTACCCGGTTCCGGGGAAGCGCTGTTTGGGCCTGGACCGCGGCGGCTGTCGAGGTATCCCAAACAAACGACCTGCTGGATATCCGGGCGTCCTTTCCCCCGGAAGAAACCCACTATATGCTGATCCGGGGCATTCAGCCCTTCCGTAAAATTCAGCTCTATGATATGGACTTCCGTACCGACCCGCAGCTAGAACGGTATGATTCCTCAGGCTGGACCTATGCGCCGGAGGAACAGGTCCTGTTGCTCAAGATGAAGCACCGTACTCAAATTGAGCATATCAGGATATTCTTTCCCCCCGCCGCCGCAAGATAAACGGACGCCTCCCCGCGCGCGGCTCCGCGGCCTTCCCTCATGGAAAAACGGCTTTAACACATTCCCGGCATTTATCGTACTGCTGGAAACACTTTTTCGCGTTATCCACATCGCCGTACACTTTCCAATAGCCGCAGAATTTGTAGTTCAGTCCCTTATGCTTGACAAACCCAAGCACGTCCTCCACCGGATAGCCGAGGAAGAGCCCTATCTCATGGGGAAAATCCTTGCAAGCGAAACGTTTGATTAAATAATCCAGCAAGACAAAGAGCGAAGCCCCGGCGGGGTATCCTCTGCCGGCGAGCACCGCCAGTATTTCCCGGTTCAAGAGGGTTTCTTCAAGCTGATCCTTTTCAAAAACTAAAACTAACAGGCCGCGCTCGTTTTTCCGCAAAATCATGAGCTTAAAACGAGGCCGCAGCATGCCGGACAGCAGGGCGAAGGCCCTTTCAGAATGCAGCATGAACAGGGCGGCGGGTTTGCAGCCCAAGAGTACGGGGCTGCAATACTGAATGATGATCCGTTTTATTTCATCGGGCATGGGTTTCTCCTTAGTACCTGGGAGCGCCGAGCGCCCCGGTTTTTTGACGGCCCGCCGCGCGCGGGTTTGCCCGGAAACAGCGGGCCGCCGGGGCGTATAAATCAGCGCCGCCTTAACCGGCGAGCCGTTTGCCCAGCTCGTAGCATTGTTCCAAGGCGGCCTCCGCCGGTTCAAGCTGGGCGGTAATGCCTTCGCCTTCAACCAGGGCGCCCAGCCCTTTCATGCGCTGGACCCAATTCCGCATCCACAGACCATCCCCCCAGTCATAGGAGCCGAAAAGCCCCAGGGGTTTTCCCCCCACGTCCTCCTGGGAAAGGCGGCTGATAAAGGGTTCCATTTCGCTTTCTTCCAAAACCTCATCCCCCATCGCCGGGCAGCCGAAGGCCAAAGCCTCCGCCGCTTTGACCATATCCACCGTTGCTTCGGATACGGGTTTTAGCGTAGGCTCCGCGCCGGCGTCGCCGGCTCCTTTGGCAAGCTGTTTGGCCATGGTTTCGGTATTGCCGGAACTGCTCCAGTAAACGACCAGTAGCTTTTTCATACATTTTCTCCTTGGGTTTTTCAGTACAAGCCAGCATGTTATACAAGGCTTACATTATTGTTATATCGAGCTAACTTAGTTTTGTCAACAGGGCCGCTTGCCCGCGAAAAAACTATTTTCCCTAAACGTAAGGGGGACCGGGGGCGTTGCAAGGGCCGCCCTCTAGGGCAGCGCTGAATAATTCGGCATTATCAAAAGAGACCGCGGATTAACGCGGATTAGCACTGATTTTCACAGATGTTGTTACCGGTAATCAGCGCAATCCGCGGGCTATTTTTAAAAACTTGATTTAATCAGCGTTGCCCTAACAACAACTTAAGGGGGGACCGGGGGGCCTTTCGGCCCCCCGGCGGGGGCGTTGCGGGGGCAGAGCCCCCGCAGAGGGGGGCAGGGGGCAGAGCCCCCGCTAATCTCTTAATGCCGGAGGGCTTATCCTGCCCCGCTGTCCCGTCAGCTCCAGATAGGCCAGTTCTGCCAAGCCGAAGTTGGCGTTCCGGGTAAAATCCTTGGCGTATTCGTCGTAGAGCATATCCTCGTATATCTTGCCCGCCAAACCCGTATCGAGGAGTCCTGACTTCTGTACCGTATCCCGCATACTGGTTATCAGGGTCTTTACCAGAAAGGTTTCCAGGGCCTCGCACTGTTCATAGAGCGTATCGTGTTTATTGATTACCGGTTTTCCTGGTGGAGCCGGAGGGGGCGCTTCCTGCCCGGCGGCGGCCTTGGCCAGTTCTTCGGCAAAATCAGGAGCGCCGGGCCGCCGGGCCTGCTCCGGTACATTCCGGGAAGCGGCGAGGGCGTATTCCCGGTAGTGGATTCCAAGCCTCGTGGTATCCATGGGCTTACCGTTTCAGGCTTGTGGCGGTACCGAGCATGGTATCGCTGGTCTGTATGGTCCGGGAATTGAACTCATAGGCCCGCTGGGCCACAATGAGGTCCACCATTTCCCGTACCACCGATACATTGGACATTTCCAGAAATTGATGCACGATTTGCCCCATCCCGTCAAAGCCCGGACGGCCGGGGATGGGTTCCCCCGATGCGTTGCTTACCTTAAAGAGATTTTCCCCCACCGCGGTAAGCCCTACGGGGTTGGGGAAGCGGTACAGCTCGATCTGGCCAACTTCGACGGGATCATCCCGTCCGGGAATCTTCACCGATACCCGTCCGTCCTTGGAGACCGCGATGGTTTCGGGAAGAAAATTTTCCGGCATGATGATATCCGGGAGCACCCAATACCCATTGGAGGTAACCAGCCGCCCATCGGAATCCACCTTAAAAGAGCCGTCCCGGGTATAGGCGTAGGTGCGGTCGTACATCTGGATACGGAAAAACCCTTCCCCCTGTATGGCAGTGTCGTACACATTCCCCGTATTTTGCAGCGCCCCCTGGGTAAACATCCGCTGGGTAGCCGCCAGTTTCACCCCGTGGCCCATTTGCAATCCCACGGGAACCACCGTGTCTTCCGTCGCGGGGGTTCCGGCGGTTTTGACGGTTTGATAGAGCAGGTCCTCGAAATCGGCCCGCACCCGTTTGTACCCCGAGGTGTTTACATTTGCTAGATTGTTGGAAATCGTATCGATATTCGCCTGTTGCCCTATCATGCCGGACGCGCCGGTCCATAAACTGCGTACCATCTGTTACTCCTGTTTTTTTATCCGAAACGGGATACCTGGTTGATCAGGACTCCCAGTATCGCGTCGCTGTTCTGCACCGCTTTTTGATTCGCCTCGTATGCGCGGTTTACTTCGATCATCCGCACCATTTCGATTACCGGGTCCACATTGGAAGACTCGGTAAAACCCTGCACGACCCGGGGGCGATCCTCCCCGGCAAGCGGGCGGGCATCGCCGGAAATAGGGGTGGACCGGTATAAGCTGGAACCCTGGCGCTGCAAATACCGGTCCAGATCAAAGTCTACGATCCTTAGGGTGTCCAAATGCGCGGTATTATCCCAGGTATTCCGTTCCCGGGAAACCAGCACGGCGGGATCATCCGCATAGTCCGCGTTGATCCATACCCGTCCGTCCTTGTCAATCTGGAAATTATTGGCCTTTACCCGGATAGGGCCGTTTTCCCCCAGCACCGGGTAGCCCTCCTTGGTTTCCAAATAGCCCTCTTTTCCCAACTGGAAGGATCCGTTCCGGGTGTACCGCTCGCCCCAGGGGGTGGAAACCGTTAAAAAACCCTTGCCGTCCAGGGCAACATCGCAATCGCTTTGGGTTTCCTTCAGCGCCCCCTGGACAAATTCGGTAAACAGCTCGTTGGCCTCAACGCCCAGCCCTAGTTTTCCGATTATCGGGGCCATGTCCCCGGCGCCAAAGGGATGCCGGTACACCCCGTCGTCTTGCATTCTTCGTAAGAGCAGTTCTGGAAAAGCCTTATGGACCGCCACATCCCGTTTATACCCGTCGGCGTCCACATTTGCCAGGTTATTAGCCACCGCATCCAATGTATACTGCTGGGCCTTCATGCCGCTGGCGCCGGTATACCATCCTCTAATCAAAAGAGCCTCCGTTATCCGTCCGCCCTTTGCGCCGCGGACCTTAGATGTAGTATCGGTATGTTAGAAAACGCTGATCGCGGACCGAAGCCGCGTTATCCGGCGTTTCCTTCAGTATCGGCAAAAAAAAGCCCTTCTCAAATCCTTGAGAAGGGCCGCTGGAGGCCGCGGGGAAACCCCCGCGGAGGGGATTAGAACTGGTAGGAAAGCTGCACGACGAAGTTGCTTCCGTCTAAATCGGTCCCGTTGGTGGAAAACATCGCGTCCAGGGTGAAATGTTCCTTAAAGGTAAAAATCGCGCCCAGGGCGAACTGGGCAAGGGGTTTTCCCCAGGACTGTTCATGGAGGGGCGAAGCAAGCACCGCGCCGTCCACGCCAGTGGTTTCTACCGATCCGGTCTGTATGGTGTACAGGGTCTGGGTGGCCCCGACCCCGCCGTTCACGGAAAATATGTTCCGCACCACATCTACTGAAAAGCCTATGCCCAGATTGGGGTACAGGGATAAGTCCAAATCCGGTATGGTGGTAACAATGGGGTCGAAGGGCGCGGCGGGGGATGTAATAAGACGGCTGTCATCATAGGGGCTGCCGTCCTTTAAATACTCGGCGTAGGAGGCGTTGGTATAGGTTTTGGTAACGCTCTGCCCGGACCGCGCGCCTATGCCGAACCCGCCGTTGAGTCCGATCCGCACCCGCTCCCCAAATCGCCCAAGATACCGTATGGAAGGCCGGGCTATA
The DNA here is from genome assembly GCA_031279975.1 of Treponema sp. Lineage (GTDB taxonomy): Bacteria > Spirochaetota > Spirochaetia > Treponematales > Breznakiellaceae > JAITHL01. Next base: position 8,255 of record JAITHL010000228.1, read on the forward strand.
ACTTCCAGGGCCGCGTCTTTGGTGGTGAGGCTGTAATAATAGGCGCCCGCGCCGCCGGCGCCGTTCCGCTGGCTCCAGAAGATACCGGTCTGCCCATCCCCCTTATCATCGTTATTGGCGTAGAGCTTCACCCTCCCCCCGGCCTCTATGCCGAAACTCAGCCGGGAATAGCTCTGGCTGGGAAGGTCCAGCTCAAAACGCAGGACCGCCGCCGGCTCGATATAGTCCGCGGCAAGTTTGTTGATCACCCTGCCGTTGGTCGCCCATCCGGTTGTGGTAGAGGGCGGCGTTGAACCGGGAATGGGCGGGTAGTAATTTTCCAGGGTGAGTATCTGCCCTTCGCTCAATTCCCGGTGCTGATGAATATCCACCTGAAAGGACAGGGCGGTTTTGATGATGACCCCGCTCTGGCTCATGAAACGGAACCCTACTTCCGCGTGGGGAACCAGGGCGTCGTCCAGCACCGCGTCCTGGGTATCGTAGATATGGGCGTCTAAGGAATCCCCCTCCCGCTGGGGATTGCCCGTTGATTGCTTAACCAGGCCGAAGAGCTTTTGGGAATACCCGATGGTGAATCCCAGGGGGCCGCCGGCGAACATCAGGGCGATGTTGGTTCTTGAATTGATGCTGCTCCGGTCCTTTAGGTCCCCCAGGTAGTCATAGGCGCTGCCGTCAATATCGTCATAGGCGGCAACCCCCACCCGCCCGTTGGTCAGGGCATTGTTGGCGATATAGCCAAAAATATCCTCTATAATATTTCCATTGTAATACAGACTGGTAACAATGCCGTTTTTGAACCTACCGGAAACCCCGGCGCTTAAGGCGCTTTTATCAAAGCCGAAATACCCGAAATTCGCCCGGTAGGAGGTTTCTTGAAACGAAGTGGTTGAGATAAACCGGTCCACGTTATTCCCCAATACGCCCAGCGTGATAAGGGACATGCCGGACCGGGCTGGAACGCCGAAATAGACCCCGTTGGGGAGGGGGCGGATCAGGGGATCCCCCGCCTTATCCTGCCCCACCGGGCCCGTCAGGTTCTTGGCAATCGCCAGGCGGTTAAAATCAAGCGTATCGGTTGATTGAACGCCCGGCATACCCCAAAGCGACGAAGCGTTCAGGGGCACCAGAATCAGGTCCAGGTCCAGGGGCGGCGCGGCGGGGGCGGGGGCCGCCGGTTGCGCCGCTTCAGCCGCGGTCTGGCCGCCCGCGGTTTCCCCGCCGGAATCAACGGGCGGCGCTTCCTCCGCGGCGGGGCCGCTTTCCGCCGGGCCGCCGGCAGCCGGGCTTGCGGGAGCGGCATCCGGTTCCGCCGCCGGCCTTGCGGCTCTGCGGATGGGCTGGCGGGGCTGGCGGCGGGTCCCTGGGGAAGCGGCCTCCTGGGCCGGAACCGGCGCGGTATGCAGCAGGGCAACGCCGAGGAGCAGGGCAAGCAGCCCCCCTCCGCTCAATCTTTTCAAACTCACAGTATCCTCCTTGTTTGCGCGGCCCGTCAGGGCCTTGCCCTCTTTATATAGGGGCAAGCATGGGTTTGTTGAGGAACCCGGATGGTTCCTTCGAACCTATGGTTCGATGTTTTTGCTCATCGCGTTAGGCAAAAACGGTTAAGAAGCAATAGACGTGTTCCAAAACCCGGTTGGTTTCGGAACACGTCCTGCGGTTTCTCAGGCTAAAGCCTGCGGACTAAAGTCCGATGAAACCGCGTTTTTAAGCGGAAGCTGTTCTGAAACTGAA
>JAITHL010000065.1 GCA_031279975.1 Treponema sp.
TCTTCCAAAAATTCCTTCCGGTCTTCCGTTAGCCGCCAACTGGTCAATTCAGTGGCTTTTTTTTGCTCCACCGATACAATAATGTATGAATAAAACGGCAGGGCGTTGTTCCGGTCGTATTCGGAAGGCCGCGCCGGGTGATCCGGGTGGGAATGATAAAAGCCCAGCACTTCCCGGTTCTGCGCCAGCGCGGTTTTTTCGGCCCGCATAATATCTTCCGGCTCTATTTTGAAACGGTGGTACTGTTCCTCCGCCTCACGGGTATTGGTAATGGGAATGATATTTTTCACCAGCCGGTCATCATCATTTTGAATTGCGCCTAACAAGACGCCGCAGCATTCGTTGGGGTAGGCCCTTTCCCCTTCGGCGCGGATCGCCTTTTGCCATTGGGCGGGCAGTCTAATCATATCCCGCTTCCCTCGCCTTCAACTTGTTCCGCAACGCTCCAAAAGGTGTCCGACAAATAGCGAAAACCTGAATCGCATAACACCGTAACGATAAGCGATCCCGGCGGCAGTGTGCGGCCAAGATCAAGGGCAGCCTGCACGTTTGCGCCGGAACTGATACCCACAAAAAGCCCTTCCTCACGGGCAAGGCGGACCGTCATTGCGTAGGCGGCCTCGGTGTTGGCTTCAATAAAACCATCGGGGAAAGCCGGGTCATAAAAACCGGGGTTGATGGTACTGGCCATGTGCTTGGTTCCCTCGATGCCGTGAAAGGGCGAGTCCGGCTGCACGGCGATTGCCCTGATGTCCGGGTTAAATTCCTTGAGCCGCCGGGAAGCGCCCATGAATGTCCCCGATGTTCCCATGCCGGTAATAAAATGCGTAACGCCGCCGCCGGTCTGTTCCCAGATTTCAGGGCCGGTCGTGTTGTAGTGTGCCCGCCAGTTGGCGTCGTTGTTGTACTGGTTGGGCCAAAAATAGTGCTCCGGCTTTGCTTCCGCTTCGGCTTTAGCGGCAAGAAACGCGCCGTCCGAACTTTCCAGGGGGTTGGTTTCCACCACCTCGGCGCCGCAGCAGGCCAGGATAGTCTTCCGTTCCTGGCTGGCGTTGGCGGGTAAATAGATCTTCACCGGGTAGCCCAGCACGGCCCCCAAAACCGCGTAGGCGATTCCCGTGTTGCCGCTTGATGCGTCGATGATGGTTTTTCCGGGCCGCAGCCGGCCCGATTCTATGCCCTCAAGGAGCATGGCTTTGGCGGCCCGGTCTTTCACCGACCCGGAAAGGTTGCGGAATTCCGCCTTGGCCCAAATCGACACCCCCGCCAGTTCTGAGGAGATTTTTTTCAGTTCCACCAGGGGCGTATTCCCGATCAAGTCAAGGACCGGCATGGGACGCCCCCGGCTCAAAACCCGTTCCACCGGAACCGGCAACGCTCACCGCTTTGATCATGATTATCAGTTCCTCCATATAATCCGATGATACTATATAATTCCTATCGTATTGATATGGTAGTAGCCTATCGGGGCTTTTTGATTTTGTCAAGGGCTTTTACCGGACCAGCGGCAATGCAAAGTATCACCCGTCATATAAACACCGCCCAAGCAGAACCACGCCGGTACTATGCCCGCCCCGCAGGGCATCACGCATGAGTAATCACGGGCGGTTTTGCTTTTTTTGAAAAAATTCCGCACAGGCCCAACAAACGCGCCTGCCAGGGTGTTGAGGCGGTTGGAGGGGGCCGCCCCCCGGGTCAGAGGTTTTGTAGTTCCCGGCGGGAGGGGACGCCGGTCTTGTCGTAGATGCAGGAAAGCACATTCTCTACGGTGCGGCGGCTGATGGACAGTTTCTCCGCGATGGCCTTGTTGGAAAGTCCGTTTTTCACCAGGCTGAAAACCTCGCCCTCCCGTTTGGTCAGCCGGTTTAGGGCATCCAGAAAACTCACCCCGCCCTCACGGATCGCCCCGTCCAGGTACACGCCCTCTTGCAGCAGCCTCAAAAGCGCGGCCTCCAGTTCCCCCTCGTCCCGGCTCTTGGGAATGTACCCCTGCGCCCCGCAGTCAAGCGCGGCCCGGGCATGGGCGTAGTCTTCAAAGGCCGAATAGACCGCGGTCAGGGGGAGTTTGCCGCCCCGCTCCCGCAGAGCGGGGAGCAGGTCGAGCCCCCACCCGTCCCCAAGCTGAATGTCCAGCAGCAGAATGTCCAGGGTTTCCAGATCGAGCCGTTTGAGCAATACCCGCGCCTGCTCCAGGGTCCCCGCGCTGCCCCGCAGTTCCCAGCGCCCGGTGGCCGCGAAAAATTCCGCCAGCCCCCGCCGCATTACCGGATGGTCTTCTATAATGACGATGCTCTTCATAGCCTCTATTGTACTTCTCCTTTCCCCGGCGGTACATGAGTAATCACGCACGGGCCTGTGGGCTAAACCGCTGATTAAAGCAAAGCCAAACCACGAAAAACGTCTGCCTACAGCAGACCGGCGGAAAGAACGCGGAACTAAAGTCTTTCTCCGTGTGAATTCCAGTTGCGTATTCAGTTTTGGGTTGACGCATAACGCCTTTGGGTAATCAAGCGGGGCCTTTTCAGAGCGTCCGCCGGTCATTGCCAGGCCAGCAGGCCATTGACTTTTTTACCGCCCCTATACAATGCAACTCAATTATGGCAAGGGTGATTGCTGTTGAAGGCAGGATTTTATGGACGCATGTTTGATGCTGGCGGATAATGCAAATGTTTTTATTGAAGGCAGAAAATTTTCCGCCCGGCAAAAGGGATTAATAAGACAGGCGCAGGATCAGCGGGAGCCCATAGACTGGCAGTGGCGCATCGATTTTGGTTCCCTGCTCAGACAAGCTGCTAACGGGCACAGGATAATAAAAGCAATTCTTGCGGGCTCAACGCCGCCGCCGAATGACTCGTTGTGGAAGGCCGCTGAATCGCGGGGGTTTGAGGTTATAACCCATTCGCGCAGTCCCGTTACCGGCGGGGCTGGGAAACAGAGCTCTGGGGATTTAATATCAGTATTTCTGTTGAGCTGTCCCAGGCGGTCTCCAGGGTGCGCCTTTTAGATGATGTCTTTGATAAAACCGGCAAAGCCGATCCCAGCTAACCCGCCCAATATACGCGCCCGCCAGGACGTTGAGCGGCGTAATGCGGCGTGGCGTAGCGCTCGTAATACCCCTTATTAGCACACCATGCGCGAAGGCTTTAGCCTGAGCAGGGCGCGGCCAATAACCGCTTCTCCACTGTACCAGCCCCGCGCAGGGCTCCGCATGAGTAATCACGCACGGTTTTGCGTTTTTCGAGGTGAATGACGCCTATGGACATTCCAACGGTCCGGTGAATGCGGTATAGTAAGAGCAAGGAGCCGAATATGGAAACCACACAAGCGATACATGAGTGGAGGGCCGCAGCCGATGAGATTTGGGCTGTGCTGAACAGAACCGCTCAAATACAGGAAGAAATCGACCACCAGTTGAAAGAAACCGCCCGGCAGATGCGGGAAAGACAAGAAGCAACCGACCGGCAGATGAAAGAAACCAACCGGCAGATGAAAGAAACCAACCGGCAAATGAAGGAAACCGACCGCCAGCTTAACAAGCGTTTTGGGGAGCTTACCAACCGCTTTGGCGACATGGTTGAGTATATGGTACTGCCGAACCTTTTAACCAAATTTGAGGAATTGGGTTTTGCCTTTACCCAGGCGAACCGTACCAAGATTGAGGACAAAAAACACGGTATTTTTATGGAAATAGACGCCCTTTTGGAAAACGGCGATAAGGTAATGGCGGTGGAAATCAAAATCAAGCCCAGCGTTGAGGATATAAACGATCATGTTGAACGCATGGAAAAACTGCGCCGGTATGCGGATTTACGCGGCGACCGGCGGAAATACCGGGGGGCTGTAGCCGGGGTGGTTTTCGGCGGCGGCGAGAAAACATACGCCCTGAAAAAAGGCTTTTATGTGATTGAGCCGTCGGGGGATACATTTGCCATTACCGAACCGCAAGGCAATTACCACCCGCATGAATGGTAATTGACGGCTAGGCCGGCGGGGCCAGATACCCCGTTGCAGGCGCCGGGAATGGCGCGGAATCCGCTTTGCCGGAGGCTGTTCCCCATTCCCTGCTATCGTCCTCTATAAATAGGTTATTGGTTCCTGGCCCGGACAAGACTCAAGGGAAATAACAGGCCCACCATGGCGTACACGGCGATCCCTAGGGCCAGGAGTACCGGGAAGCCGGACGCCACCGCGAGGATCCGGGCCAGCGCGCTTCCGGCGAGGGAAAGGCCGCCGTTCATGCCCCAGGCCCAGGGGAGCAGATGGGGTTTGCGCTCCTGGAGGGTATCCAGGCCGTTGGGATAGGGAATGCCCATGAAGAAGGCCGGCGGGGCAATTACCCCAACCGCGGCGGCGATCCTGACTGCCAGGGGCGCGGAGATGAAGCGGACCAAAAAAGCGTCCAGGCCGAAGATATAGAAGCAGAAACCCCCGGCAATGCACACGCAGGCAAGGGGAATCATAACCCTCCGGCGCTGTTTAAGGAGGCTGCTTGAAAGGTTCCCCAGGGCGGAGAAGATCAGCATCACCGTGATGACAATACTGGCGGAATAGGTGGGGTTGGACAGGAACACCCCCAGCCGCTGGATCAGGTAGATTTCAATCAGCATATACCCCAGGCCCAGGCCGGCGAAGTACAGGATCACCCCCAACGCGCCCTTGGAGTTCTTGAACAGGGTCTTCCGGCGGCATACCACGGGGATCAGGATCACGATAAAGCCGAACAGGGCGCCCTGGATCAGCATCCCCAGGAGGAGGAGGTAGCCCCACTCTTCGGTAACGCCCTCAAGCCGGTCCAGGTACATGGGGAGGTTCCGCAGTTTCAGAAACCCCGAATAGTAGGGCCGGGAATCCCGGATGGGCCGGATGTCGAAGATGTAGTCCTCCTCAATCCGCCCGCCCTGGCCCGCAAACAGCGCCGGAATAGCCGCCCGGTACAGATCCGCGTTGGTAAACCCCTCCACCAGCGGCGCGCTCTGGCGCTCAAAGTGCCGCCGGTAGGCATCTATCAGAATATCCAGGTCCCGCTGGGGAAGTTCCATGCCCGGAACATAGAGGAATTCAAAGGAGCAGGACTCCGCAAACCGGTTCAGTTTGGCCAGTTCCTCCGGGGTAAAGCCCCCCCGTTTCACCAGGATTGTGGAGGTGGACATGAGCAGGCCAAAGGAGTAGAGGCTTTGCTCCGGTTCGGGAAAGCCCGCGGCTTCCATGGCGCAGATCACCGTGTTCAGGAGTTTGAGGACATTCCGCGGGGGATTCAGATGATCCCAGACCGTTACCGAAAGTATGCCCCCTTCTTTCAAACTGGCAAAATACTCCTGAAACGCCTCAACGGTGTATTTGAAGTCCTCGTGGATGGGGTAGCCCCCGGAGTCGGAGAGGCCGATGGAATCCACCAGGCTTATCTCAATCAGATCGTAGGCCCCCTTATGCTCCACGCAGAAGGCGCGGCCCTCCCCCTGGATCACCCGGATGCCGCCGGCCCCGGATTCGCCGGAAGGCCCCAGCAGGTTTCCGGTAAACCGGGAGACGTTGGGGTCTTCCTGGAGCAGGCGGATCAGTTCTCCAGAGGGTTCCACGATGGTAATGCCCTTGGCCTCCTTATAGCGGGCTACCTGGGCGTTGATCCCGCCGCTCAGATTGACCAGGAGCACCTCCGGCTTGGTAAGCACCGTATAGGGCGCGGCCATGGGAAGGTAGTCCATGTACTCCTGTTCTTCCTCCCGGAGCTTTCCCATAATACCGATGGGGCCGGAACCGTCGATAAAGAGCCCCCAAAAGGGCTGGGTCAGCATGATGGGAATCTTCAAGGCCGCGTTATCCGAAAGGCCCGGGGCAAAATGGAAGTACCGGGAAGCGTAGACATGGTATTCGCCGCCGGGCCCATAGGAATGGTGTACCAGCTTGGAATCCGGGTACATGCGGACCGAGCTGATGGGCTTGTAATCGGAAACCCGGATGCCCCCCCACAGAAGGACCGCTCCCAGGGAGAGGAGAACGCTGAGACCCAGAGCCGTCAGGCTGAGGGGGGAACACCGGAGCAGGCCGGTCTTTTCATCCCGGTTTATGGCGGCTAAGAGGGCCGCCGCCGCGGCCAGGACCAGGATGGGGAGAAGGAGATACCGGGGGGGCAGCCAAAACATGCAGAGGATGATGAAGAAGCCCCCCGCGCCGGAACCAATCATGTTCCAGAAATAGACCCTCTGGATGCTGTCCCGCAGGGCAATAAACGCGGCGCCGGTAAATACGGCAATCATAAAGAAGGGAAGGCCGTAGATGATATAATAGGCCCCTAAAAACCAAAGCTGCCGGGAATCGGAGGCCAGGAACAGGGGGGTAAAGGGCACCATCTGGGCGGCAATGCCCGCCAGGGCCATGAGGACCGGCAGGCTTATGGCGGAGACTTGGAGGATAAGCCCGGCCCGGCGGCTCACCCAGGATTCCAAAAAGGTAAGGATGATCCCCGCAAGGCCGATGCCCAAGAGGGCGGTGGAAATCACCAGGGCGCCGAAGTTCGACCAGCTCCCCACGGCAAAGATCCGCATTACATAGAGTTCATAGGCAATGCCTGTCAGGGAAATAAAAAACAGGGACGCCATTTTGGTATGATTCATGGAACTTCAATCATAGCAAATCCCCGAAAACATTTGAAG
>JAITHL010000241.1 GCA_031279975.1 Treponema sp.
CCCAGAAAACGCGCAAAAGCGCGTTTTTTACCCTGAAAACTCCCCAAAGGAGCCCATAAATCGGGATTTTTGCGGCTACTTTGACGCAAAAATCCACAAGTGCCACAGGCTCCTAGGGAACCGCTCATGAGCGTCTGTCCATAGTGTATCCACATTATAGACAGACGCTCATTAACTTGACGCCGAACCTCCGGTCCCCAATCAGCGGTTCCCTCGAACCTCTATGGTTCTATGCTTTTGCTCATTTCATTACGCAAAAACAGTTAAACGGCGGTAATCGCGGACCCTAGTCCCCATCCCCGATTGGATTCGGATAGAAGGCCCGCAACCAGCGCCCATTCCAAAATACGGCCTTTTGGAATAGCCCCTCTCTTAATCAATCGGTATCCCGGAACAAAAAATTATTATACAAGTTTGCCGAGGCTGGTGAATCATAAATAAACCGCGTCGCCGGAATACCCTGGTTTATCTGAATTTGAGCAAAATCAAAACGGACATGGGCTCCCGCGATGGTCCATCCCTCAATGCGCCGGATCAAGCGGCTTTCCGGCAGGATATGCAATACCAGTTCCCGGTAGCCCTCGGAAGCCGAGATCCGGGTAAGCCGGAGCTTGACTACCAGTTCCCCGGAACCTTCATCCATGGGCTGAGGGGCGGGCCCGGTAACATAGGAGGGGACATAATTCCGTCTGAGCAGGCTTAAGCCCTGGGATGTGGCCATGGACGCTCCGGTACGCCCTCCGGCAACGCTTTGATTTAAAACAGCCCGGTATTCGGGAAGGTAAATCGTAAGCGCTTCCCCGTTAAACACGATCACCTGATCCGCCGGGGTGGCAAAATCAATGCGTAAAAAAGAAGGAACCAGATGGCTTACGGTTCCATACATAGTCCCGCCGCCTGAACGGATCGTGATTCTTGCCTCATAATCCCGAATCCCCGTGTACCGTTCCGATACCATGGCTAAATACCGCTCCGCGGTAATTATTTCCTGCCCCGGCAGGACCGCCGGGCCGCAAAGCGCCAAAAAGCCGGCGCCAAGGCACAGATAGATACTTTTCATACCATATACTGTACCCAGGGAACGGCAAAAACTCAAGAGCCCCGCAGAGGGCCAGGTCCCGGCCTAATGGGGGGCCGGGGGGCCTTTCGGCCCCCCGGCGGGGGCGTTGCGGGAGTAAAACCCCCGCAGAGGGGGCAGGGCGCTGCGCGGCAACGGCGGGAGGCCCGAAACAGGATGTTGAGGGCTGTAATCAGGCCCCCCGGTCCCCCAAAAAGGCTGCTTTGGCTTTCTTTTTTATTTAGGGTGAACACGCCCTAACGTTTTAAGATGGCCTTCAAATCCTGTTCCGGCGTACTTATTGGGTGGAGGTTGAACTGCTCAACCAGGGTCCGCAAAACAGCTGGGGAGAGGAATGCCGGTAAACTGGGGCCGATATAGATGTTTTTGATCCCCAGGGCCAGCAGGGTAACCAGTATGCAGACCGCCTTTTGCTCGAACCATGATAAGACCAAGGTTAGGGGCAGCTCGTTCACTGGACAGGAAAAGGCGTCCGCCAGGGCTAGGGCAACCTGTATCGCGCCGTAGGCGTCGTTGCATTGCCCCATATCGATAATCCGGGGGAAGGGGCCGATTGAGCCGAGGCGCATATCGTTGAAGCGGAATTTGCCGCAGGCCAGGGTCAACACTACCGTATCCGGCGGGGTTTGCCGTACCAGATCGGTATAGTAATTCCGCCCGCCCTTGGCGCCGTCGCAGCCGCCAACCAGGAAGAAATGGGTAATGGCCCCCGCTTTTACCGCGTCCACAATGGCGCCGGCGTTGGCCAGCAGGGTTTCCCGTCCGTAGCCGGTGGTTACGCTTGATCCGCCGTTCAAACCAACGCGCTGCTGGTCTTCCGCATACCCCCCGAGGCTTTTCGCGTGGCGAATCAGGGCGGAAAAATCCTTGCGCCCCTTCCCATCGGCTTCAATATGCTTTGTTCCGGGAAATCCCACTACCGAGGTGGTATATACCTGGCCGGCGTAACTGGGCTTGGGCGGCATAAGGCAGTTGGTGGTAAACAGTATTGGCGCGGGAAGGCCTTCGAACTCCTTTTGCTGGTTCTGCCAGGCGGTCCCAAAGTTCCCTTTCAACTGGGGATATTTTTTCAAACCCGGATAGGCGTGGGCGGGAAGCATTTCGCAGTGGGTGTACACCTGTACGCCCGTACCATTGGTTTGCTCCAGGAGCATGGAAAGGTCCTGAAGATCGTGGCCGGTAACCACGATGAAAGGCCCCTTTTCGATCTTCAGGGAAACCTCCGCCGGCGCGGGAACGCCGAAGGCGGCGGTGTTGGCCTCTTCCAAAAGGGCCATGCACCTTAGATTGGCCTTGCCGGTTTCCAGGATAAGCGCCAGCCAAGCGTCTACCGGATGCTCAAGCCCCACATCCGCCAAGGCTGAAACGAGATGCCCGTCAACGCTTGCATCCCGCCGTCCTAAAACACGGGCATGATGCGCATAGGCCGCCATGCCCCTCAGGGCGAACAAGAGGGTCGAGCGCAAAGACGACTGATCGGCGTCGCCGCCAAACAGGGCCGCCGGTTCCATCGCCTTGCCGAGGCCGAAGGCGGCGCGTTTTTCACTGGCGAGCTTGGCCAGCGCATCGGCCCGCTCCCCATCAAAGTTGACGTTTGTCATGGTAATAAACAGCCCGTCGGTAATAAGGTCCACAAGCCCGTCATCAGCCTTGTCCTTTGCCGCGGACGCGAGGGCGATGAGTTCAACGGTCAGGCGATCCTGCGCGGCGGCCGTATCCGGATTTTTCCCGCAGACGCCCGCGGCCGTGCAGCCTGAGCCCTTTGCGGTCTGTTCGCATTGATAGCAAAACATAGATTCCCCCTATACTGGAATTCTTCTTAATCATAAGGATAGAATACGAGGCAGGATAAATCGGTTGTATTTGCAACGGAGGAGCGGATTTTGGATAATTTTTCCGCGATTTTAAGCCGCTGCCCCTTATTTGAGGGGTTAAGCGGGGGAGCAATCGCCAAAGTTTTGGGGTGCATAAAACCCGGACAAAGGAGCTGCGCAAACGACGCGCCGGTATTTAGGGAAGACAGCGGGCCCGCCCATATCGGCATTGTTTTGTCCGGGGCGCTGCACCTGGTCCGAAACGACCGTTGGGGGAACCGGGCCATAGTGGCGCGTTTCGAGCCGGGCATGGTATTCGGGGAGGCCTTTGTCTGCGCCGGGGTAAAGGCGCTGCCGGTAAGCATTATCGCCGCGGAACGGTCGGAGATACTCCTGTTTAACTTTACCCGGATAATCAGCGTTTGTTCAGCCGCCTGTGAATTTCATACGGGGCTGATCAAAAATATGATTGCCAATCTTGCGCAAAAAAACATTCAATTAATGGAAAAGATTGAATGTGTTACCCAGCGCAATACCCGCTCAAAGATACTGTCCTATCTTTCCTTGGCCGAGAAGCGGCGGAAAGGCCCGGTAATTGAAATTCCTTTTGACCGGCAGGAATTGGCGGACTATCTTTCCGTGGATCGCAGCGCCTTGTCCGCCGAGTTATGCCGTATGCGCGACGAGGGGCTGCTGGCCTTTCATAAAAATAAATTTCAGATACTATAGCCGGGGGCAAGCCCCCCGCTCTGAACCTTTCAGGTCCTCCGCTATCCCCCATGCGGGGGTTGTCAAAGCCGCCATCCGGCGAAACCGGTTAGCGGGCAAGGCCCTCCGGACCCCTTCAGCCTTTGAGCAGTTTTTGCCGTTCCCCTTCAGCCTGGAGATGCATTGCCTCCAGCAGCCCCATAAGGGCGTCCGCCACAGCTTGCTTCTTGTCCGCTGTCCCCGCAGCCTCCGCATCGGCCCGGCATTGGTCCCGGAAGGCGGCGCAGGACCGCACCGGCCCGGCGGTGAGCAGTACCAGGTCTTTGCTCACCGGGTCGTCCATCATATCGCCCTGATGAACATGGAGCACCTCCCCGTTGATAGCCACCGGGCACAGGTAATCAAAGGCTTTGATATACGAATCGATCTCCCGGACCCCCCGTTTACTAGCCGGGTCCCAAGGACGGTAGCGGGTCCCCGATGGGAACACCAGGATCAGCTTGCCGCTTACCTTGATCTCCATCAGGGCCTTCATGGCGGCCCGGTTAATGGCGTTGCTCCGGATAATCTCCGGGCGGTCCTTTACCGCGTCAAACTCCATCAGAGAACGGCTGGGATAAATTACCAGCCGGCTATAGGCGCTGGAGAATGCCGCCACCACCGGGTTTTCTTCGTTCAGTTTTATCCCCGCGATAGCCACCACCGCGCCGGCGGCGGCCTTTCCCCGCTCCGAATCCCTGCGTAAAAGATATGAAAAAAGGGATAGGTCTAAATTGCTGTAGTGTTCCAGGCAGAGCAGGCAGGACTTGCCCGCCGCCGCCTTGGTATAAAGTTCGTACAGATGCTCCATCCCGCGCATCCCGGAACCGGGAAGCAGCAGGCTTTCCACCATCTGATCCAGATAGGGCAAAATGGCCGCCGAGCCCTGCTGGTAAACAGTATCTTCCGTTACCGCCGTTGATTGGCCCGATAGGGATACCACCTCCCGTATCTGGGCGCGAAAGGCGGTAGTCAAGGTTTCCATGCCCTCTAGTATAGTCTTGGCCGTAAGACCCTGTCAATTACAGAACCTCCCTTAGGGAACCGCTGAATGCGGACCTTCGGTCCGCATTCAATCGAGAATTATTCAGCGCTGCTTTATTATGATTTTTCGCCCGGCATTTATGCCGGCGTTTTCCCCAGGAAAACGAGAAAAATAATAGGGTAACGCTGATTGCGGACCGAAGGTCCGACGTTAAGTTAATCAACGTTGCGTTAGGGGTCTTGTAAGACCGCGTAGACGGCCCCATGCTCCGCAACGCCCCCGGCGGGAGGGCCAAGCCCGGCCTCATACAGAGCGCCCTCAACCGGCGGCCTCCGGCCGCTGCTTGGCCCACAGGCGGATCAGGGCGGTAACAAGCCGGCAGGCGTCGATCATATCGGATACGGAAACCCATTCCATACGGCTGTGGTAGTTCCGTCCGCCGGTAAAGATGTTCGGCGCCGGAATCCCCAGTTCTGTAAGCCGGGAACCGTCAGTGCCCCCCCGGATGGGTTTCAGGCGGAATTCCAAACCAATTTCCGCCGCAGCCTGTTTGAGCAGCGCCAAAATTTGAGGCCGTTCCTCGATCTTTTGCCGCATGTTGTAGTATTGCGCCTTGGCGTCCACCTGTACGGCGCCGCCGGGAAACTGGGCTTCCACCGCTTGGGCAAAACACTCCAGGGCGGCAACCCGCCGTTTTGCCTGTTCAAGATCGAAATCCCGGATAATGAGTTCCAATGAGGCTTCCTCATGATTGCCCTTGATACCCATGAGGCAGTAATACCCGTAATACCCGTCGGTGGCTTCGGGGCTTTCAGTGCGGGGCAGCATAAGGGCAAAGGCGGCGGCCATAAGCGCGGCGTTTACCAGAACCCCGCGGGCCGCGCCGGGATGTATGGCCTTTCCCCGGCAGCGCACCTCCACCCCATAGGCGTTAAAACATTCGATTTCCAACTCGCCCTTGGGACCGCCGTCCAGGGTAAAATAGACCTGGGACCGCAGCGCTTCCCTGGGCAATTCCGGCAACCCCTTGCCGGTCTCCTCATCCGGCGTAAAAAGTATCTCCACCGGGCCGTGTTCGATTGCGGGATGGTCCAAAAGATATTCAATAACCCCCATAATTTCCGCAATCCCCGCCTTGTCGTCCGCCCCTAGCAGGGTGGACCCATCACTGTGAATAATATCCCCGCCAATTTGAGCGGCCAGGTCCGCGTCGGTCCGGGGGTCCAGCGTCAGGCCGTCCGCCAAGACAATGGGTTCCCCCTTATAGGCAATACGAACCTGGGGCCGCACGTTTGCCCCCGGCGCGTCGGGGGAGGTGTCCAGATGGGCCGCTAAACCCAGAACCGGCGCTTCCTCCTTCCCCGCCGTCGCGGGAAGCCGGGCCAGCACATAACAGTGCTCCGTCAGTATTACCTCCTGGAGCCCGAGCCCCCGCAGTTCCGCCGCAAGCAGCTTTGCCAGGTCCCACTGCCCCGGCGTGGAGGGCGTCGCCGCAATATGGTTGTCGCTGGCGGTCCCTATCGTAACATAGGTCAAAAACCGGTGAACCAAACGATTTTTTACGGTTTCCCAGTCCTGGGGAAAATTGGTATCCATAAGAATAAGTATGCCATAAAGACGCGGGAACCGTCTGTACGGCCTGCCCGCCGCCTGTTTGAAATACTCTTAAAAAAATACTCTGTCCCCGCTATTTCAAAAAAAATACTCTGTCCCCGCTATTTTCAAAATACTAAAATACTCTGTCCCGTAACCGTTTTGTTCTATTTTTTTATTTTTTTCAGCAGATTCCCGTTTCAAGGGGGACAGAGTAAATTAAAGCTCTGCTATTTGGAACAATCGTAGCGGGATAAAAAATAAATAGCAAAAAAATGCAATAAGGATTAAAGCAAAACCACGCTTCCACGCCATAGTATCGGTATGCGTATGCCAAGACAGATCAAACAGAACGCGGCCTATCATGTTACCGCCAGAGCCAACCGGGGAGAAATGGTCCTCTTCTGCCCCGCCATGCGAAAGCTCTTCCTTGCCATCCTGGAACGGGCTAAAAAGAAATACGGGTTTGCTATCCATAACTTTTCTATTATGGGAAACCATATCCACCTGCTCATCCGTCCGGGCCCTAAAGGATCGCTCTCCCAGATCATGCAGTGGATACTCAGCCTGTTTGCCAGGGCCTGGAATAAAAAGCACGGCGTCAAAGGGCATGTCTGGGGAGACCGGTTTTTTTCCAAGATACTGGCGGCCCTGTCTGATTTTCTCCACGCCTTTGCCTATGTCAGCCGGAATCCGGTAAAAGCCGGTCTGGTAGAAACGGCCGAAGCATGGGAATTCGGCGGCCTATGGCACTTTATCAAGGGGAACTGGGCAATACTCGGCCAGACGCTGTGTATTGAGATACTCTATCAAAGCCTATGCCTCGCCCCCGGTCTTATAGGCTTATCCAAGGGTAACACCTATTGCGATTGTTTTTCGTAAATCCGGCGTATTTTATGAAATCCAGCGGCAAAGGAAATTACCGGTTCGGAACTTCTTGCCCAAGAAGCAAAAAAACGGGTATCTTTGGAATATATGGAGCTTCCCTGTTTTCCCCAGTTTGTTCCCATGACCTTGGCGCTCAAGCCCGCCATGCATCCCCATCTATCCCTTACCCCCGATGGGGTTTCCGAATATACCTTTTCCAGTCTGTATTTATTCCGCCGGCGGTACGCCTATCAGATTTCAATGGTTCCGGGCCGTACCATTGTTATATCTGGAAGCCGGGACGGGAAACGGTTCTTTATGACCCCCTGCGGCCTGCCGGACCGTTCTGTTTTGACGGAGCTGTTTCAGACCCACGATTATTGGAAGGGCATCCCCGATTCAATAGCCCAATCGAACCAGGAGACGCTCCGCCGCTGGAATGTGGATATTCAGGAAGACCGGGACAACTTTGATTACCTCTATCTTAGGACAGACCTGGCGGAGCTGGCCGGAAAAAAGTACCACAAGAAGCGGAATCTGATCCACGCCTTTGTCCACGCCTACCAGTACCGGGCGGTTCCCCTCACGGCGGAGCGGATTCCCGGCGCGCTTGAAGTGCTGGATCGTTGGAAACAGGATAAGGGCGCCGAGGGGGATTATATCGCCGCCCGGGAAGCCCTGGACCTCTTCGGGGACTTAAAAATCCGGGGCTTCCTCTACTATGTGGACGATACGCCCGCGGCTTGGTGCCTAGGCGAGCCCCTGGCGCGGGGCCGCATGTTTACCATCCATTTTGAAAAGGCGGTTGACGCCTATAAGGGGATATACCAATACATGAACCAAGCCTTTGCCGCGGCGCTGCCCCGGTACTATATCCACATCAACCGGGAACAGGACTTGGGGGACGAGGGTCTGCGGCAGGCGAAAATGACCTACCGGCCTATCGGCTTTGTCCGAAAATACACCGGCAGCCTGCGGTCCCGGGCTAGGGCCTAGGGAGGGCTGATTAGTCAATCCATTTAATAAAAATCAAGCTGCTCACCGCCGTACAATATTGCTCCCAGTGCGGATGGGTAGCGCTCTCCTTCCCTGTATTCCATGAGAGCGCCGCGCCCCTTCTCGCCTGAGGGGAAAACGCTTTCTACCACAAAGAATTCAGGCGTGGTTTTGCGCCGATAAGCGCCTCCATTCAGCGCCGCCCTAGGTCCACTGGCAACAACTTACGGGGGGACCAGGGGGCCTTTCGGCCCCCCGGCGGGGGCGTTGCGGGGGTGGAACCCCCGCAGAGGGGGTAGGGCGCTGCCACGCAGCGCCCGTAGGGGTCGTACCCCAAGGGGATACGCGACTTCCCCCGCTAATCTTTTAAGTTGTCGGGGACAGATCCCCTGCTGGGGCATACGGCGCAAAACGCGCGCACCCTTATGCGCCGCCGAAGCCCTTGGCCGAAACAGCGCTCAGGGCGTTTGCGATACCCGCCGCGGGTCCGGCGTTCATCGGGGGAACCGCGTTTCCTTGGGACCTAACATAGGGGAAGTTGGGCAGGTCGGAAGGCAGCAGGATATGATAGCTCGGCGCGGTGAACTCAAGGTCCGCCTCCCGGAATGCGTCCTGGATATGCTGATAGAGTTCCGAATAGATGGCCGGTACGCGGTGCACCGCTTTGGTATACACATTGATCTGATACCGGGCGTAGTTATCATCCAGGGCGGTTTGCAGCACATAGGGTTTGGGGGTCTGGAGAACCTGGTTTGTCCGCAATGCCGCCCCCAGGAGGAGTTCATGGACCCGGGGCCAGGGAACGGAGTAGCCCATGGTTATCTCCGCGTACAAGATCAGCCCCTCCTCTTCCGC
Source organism: Treponema sp. (assembly GCA_031279975.1). Lineage (GTDB taxonomy): Bacteria > Spirochaetota > Spirochaetia > Treponematales > Breznakiellaceae > JAITHL01. The sequence goes on from JAITHL010000241.1 coordinate 8,936, forward strand.
GGCGGCGGAGGAGTTATAGTTGATGATGTTTGAATTGAGGATCATCAAATTGGGGAAGGTAACGTATTCGTTCTTATGGGTCCGCAGTCGTATGACGATCAGCGACTTTTCCACCACAAATCCGGTGATGTTTTGCACCTGTATCCGGTCCCCGATTTTAAAGGGCCGCATGTAGGTGATCACAAATCCCGCTATCAGGTTCCCAATAGCCGAGGTGGAGCCCATGGAGAATATGATACCCACAAACACCGACACTCCCTGAAACACCGGCGAACCCGAACCGGGCAGATAGGGGTAAATGACCACCATTGTAAAGGCGTAGAGCAGCACCCGCAGTATGTTGAAGGTCGGCTGGGCCCAATCAGGATAAAAGCCGGGGAGCACCAGCCGTTCCAGTTCAATCTGGGAGGCGAAAAATTTCAAACCCCGCTGGGCGTACCGGGTAACGATGAGGATAATGACAATGGCGATCAGATTGGGGATATAACCGATGAGCCCCAAGGCTATGCCCTTTAAGGGGATCAGGATATAATCAAACAGGGTGAAGGCCAAATCCTTGGTTTCCGGGAAACTGGAAAACACCAGGGGCAGGGTAAGAAAGAGCTGAAAGCCTACCACAATGAACTTTACTATCCTTACGGCCAGTTCAATGAGGCGGATGATCTGCTTGGTCGAAAGGATATGTAACTTTTTGATGGCCAGGGGTTTCAGGTTTTTTTCCGCCCGTTCGGTAATTCGCCGGGTGATCCGTTTAAAGCCACGCCAGACCAGCCAGATCAGCAACACCTGGAGGATAACGATAAGCAGCGCGCGCCCAAGACGTATCAGCAGGTCCGCAACCCCGGCGGGGAGCGTTTTGTCTTCAGCCGGGGGGCTTGCAAGCCCCGGACCGGGCGGCTCCGCGGCAGGGGCGGGGGCTGCGGGCGCCCCAGGGGGAAGGTCCCGCGGCGCTTGAACGGCGCTTTCCTCCGGCGGCGCGGGCGGCTCCTCTGGATGGCCGGGCGCGCCGGTATCCCCATACAGGGAAAAGGCCAAGCATATACCAAACAGGAACAAAAACCAGGGAGCTTTTTTTACAAGCATTGCGAACACTCCTTTTATAAATAGAGTCTGTCTATAATGCGGACACATTAGAGCCTGCGCAAAACCCGGCTGGTTTTGCGCAGGCTCTTGCGGTTTCTCAGGATAAAGCCTTACGAAACGCGCATTTTTAAGCGGAAGCTGTTCTGAAACTGAAGTTTCAGAACAGCTCTATTATAAACAGACTTCCTTAAAAACCGCGCTTTCGCAGCCCAAGGGCTGAAAAAACGCAAGGTTTTTCCATAAAGCAACCGGCTTTATGGACAGACACCCAATACCCGCGCCTCTGTCAAAACCGGTTATTTTGTTACAGGCTTGCGGCTAAAGTTACCCGCGTTTATTCGGCCCGCGGCCCGCAAACCGCGCATTGGCCCGGCGGCGGTTCAGCAATCCCCGCCCGCTTGGAACCGCCGGACTATACACAACTGGCAATAGCGCCCTCCAGGGCGCTCAATTCCGGATCAATGACGGCGAGGGGATCGGTCTTTTCCCGCAACAGGGCAAAGCGCGGGGGTATCTCGATTTTTTGCCCGGTTGCCAGAGCTATGGCGTTCGCCTCCCGGGCGGGATGGCTGGTTCCCAGGATCACCAGATGGGCGCTATCCCGCTGGGCGCTAAACCGTTCCGCCGCCGCGAATGCCACGGCGGTATGGGGGTCTATGAGCAGGCCGTAGCGTTTCCACACCCCCTCAATGGTTTTGAGGGTTAGTGCGTCGTCAACGGCGCAGGGGTACACCATGTTCCGCATCACCACCGGCGCGTCCTGGTAAAACGAGGCAAGCCGTTCATAATTGGCGGGCATACCCACATCCAGGGCCGGGGACACGGTGGCGGCGGGTACGCGGGGGATGAAAGGCCGCCCCCGCATATACTCCCCAACGGGATTATTGCGGTTCATGGCGGCCACAAAGCCGTTCACAGGCATACCGGACTTCCAGGCGTACAAACCGGCAATAAGATTGCCGAAATTGCCTGAGGGCACACTGAACAAGAGGTCCCCGTTCAGGCAGGGCTTGGCCTTAATAAACCCATAAATATAGTAAAATATCTGGGGAAGCAGGGCCCCCGCGTTGATGGTATTGGCGCTGGTTATCCCATAGCGGTTGGAAAAGGGCCGGTCCCGGATGATCTCCGCCATGAGCCGCTGGCAGTCGTCAAAGGTTCCCCGCACCTGGAGGGGAATAAGCGGCCCCCCCTGGGAAGCCAGGGCCCCTGGATCGAGCCCCCGGATCGGCCCAGAGGGGTAGAGGATCACCGGGCGGATTCCCCGGCGCCCGCGGAAGGCCGAAGCAACGCTGATCCCCGTATCCCCCCGGGACGCGGAAATGATCATGGCTTGGCCGCCGCTTTTCAGCAGTTCTTCGATAACCGCCGCTAGAAAGGCAATGCCGAAGTCCTTACAAACGCCGGAGGGCCCGTTATAGAGATTGAGCAGGGAGAACCGTTCGTCAAGGGGTTTGAATTCCGGCTCGAAATGAAAGGCGCTCTCCGCGATCCGGGCCGCGGAATGGGGCGTCAGGGCGTCTTGCAGCAAGAGCGGCGCGAGGGCGGCAACCAATTCGGGAAAACTGGTATCAGCGTCCATATAAAAAAGAAAATGCCGCAGGTCCATATCCGATGCGGGGGCGTACAGCCCTCCGTCATCGGGCAGGCAGCGCAGCGCGGCCTCTCTGAAGGATACCGTCTCCCTATCGTTTTTAGTCGATTTGAATTGCATACCGCTCCTTGCGGGTAGTAAACTTTTCTAGGGGCCTTCTTTAGTATAGTAGGGAAACAGGGGGCCGGCAAGCCAAGCCTTAACGGGGAGCGCCGGCGCCTGTCAACAACTTAATCCTATACGGTCAGGGCCAGCGCGCTATGTATGCTAACTCTTTATGTTATAAAGAGTTACGATTTCAGCCCTGAAAAATGCGTGCGAGCTAATTGTTTAACGTAAACCACCGGCTATGCCGGTGAGACTTGAAAAGGCTATGCCGTGTCCAGCGTGATACGAATAGCGAAAAGTAATAAGGTACTCCCGAGGAAGCCCCCGAACAAGGCAGCCAAA
>JAITHL010000108.1 GCA_031279975.1 Treponema sp.
CCATAGTGGTTCCGTGTAGCGGAACCACTATGGCGGGGGCGTTGCGGGGGTGGAACCCCCGCAGAGGGGGTAGGGCGCTGCCATGCAGCGCCCGTAGGGGTCGTACCCCAGAGGGGTACGCGACTTCCCCCGCTAATCTCTTAAGCTGTTGCCAGTGGGAGGCTTCCCGGAGCTTGTCTTTTTTAGACGCCTGGGCCATACTGCTCCATAGTATGCCTATCAAAATTCCCAAATCCTTTCCCGCCTACGATGCCCTGCGTAGCGAACAGGTCTTTGTTATAACCGAAGACCGGGCGGAACATCAGGATATCCGGCCCTTAAAGGTGGGGATTGTAAACCTCATGCCCACCACCATCGATACGGAAATCCAGCTTCTCCGGCTTTTGGGGAATTCGCCCTTACAAGTGGATATTAGCTTCCTGCGCATGGGAAGCCATGAGTCCCGCAATGCCCCGGACGGCCATCTGGAACGCTTCTATTGCGGTTCTGAAACGATTATCCAGGAGCGCGTCCGGTTTGACGGGCTCATTATTACCGGCGCGCCGGTGGAAACCCTGGCCTTTGAGGAGGTGGATTACTGGGATGAACTCGCGGCCATTCTGGATTACTCCGCCCGGTATGTTTGGTCCACCCTGCATATCTGCTGGGGCGCCCAGGCGGGGCTTTACCGGCGCTACGGCATTCCCAAGCGGCTGCGGCCCCGCAAACTCTTCGGCATTTTCCCCCATGGGATAAATGAATTGAACAATACGCTCTTCCGGGGCTTTGACGATGAATTCCTCGCCCCCCAGTCCCGGCATACCGAGAGCGACCGGGACGCGGTTGCCGCGCATCCGGCCCTAACCATCAACTCTGAGACGGAGGCGGTGGGGGTTTTTATCGCCACCGCCCGGGAAGGCCGGGAAATCTATGTTACCGGCCATCTGGAGTACGATCCCCTCACCTTGGACCGGGAATACCGCCGGGACCTTGCCAAGGGGCTGCCCGTCTCGATCCCCCAAAACTATTATCCCCAGGACGATCCCGCTAAAGCGCCGGTGGTCCGCTGGCGGGCCCACGCCCACCTGTTCTTTTCCAACTGGATTAACTATGTCTACCAGGAAACGCCCTATAATTTGGCGGCCCTTCCGGGATGCTAAGGGGGCGTCCGCGTACCCCCCGGCGCCGCGCTCCCCCGCCATAGCCTCCGGGGTTGACTCTAAAACAATACCGGTTACTAGGAGCCTATCAGAAGCCTCCCCGGAAAAGCCCCCACGGATTGTATGGATACGCCCTGATTACCGGCTCTTACATCCCTGTGGAACCGGCGGACCGCAATCCGGTGCCGCGCCCCTCCTTGAGGCCCTGACCGGCAAGACCATTCCAGCCATGCGTTTCCGCGAGGCGCTGATCCAGGCATCGCTGGACCGTATTTCGCCTGAACGCGCTCCCTCCAGAGCGTTTTGCGCATCCCATGTCCGGTAAAGCGATCATCGCCATGAGCGGCGGGGTGGACAGTTCCGTCGCGGCCTGCCTGATGGGGGAACAGGGCTTTCAGTGTATCGGCGTTACCTTCAAGCTCTTTACCAGCGAGGCTATCGGCGATACGCGCCGAAGCTGCTGTTCCGCGCTGGATGTGGAAGACGCCCGGCAGGCGGCCCGCAAACTGGGGATGCCCCACTATACGATCAACGCCGTCGAGGACTTTAAGCGGCATGTTATTGAGCGGTTTATCGCCGTTTACCGGGAGGGGGCCACCCCGAACCCCTGCATCGATTGCAACCGGCATCTCAAATTTAAACGGCTCCTCCTGCTGGCCCGGCAGCTTGATTTCGAGGCCTTAGCTACTGGCCACTATGCCCGGATCGCAAAGGCCGGGGACCGGTTCCTCCTGAAAAAGGCCCGGGACCCCAAAAAGGATCAGAGCTATGCGCTCTATACCGCCACGCAGGATCAGCTGGCACGGCTCCGCTTCCCCTTAGGGGGATTCAACAAACAGGAGGTCCGGGAAATCGCCCGGAAACGGGGATTGGGAACCGCGGAAAAACAAGACAGCCAGGATATATGCTTTGTTCCCGATGGGGATTATGCCGCCTTTATCGAGCGGTATACCGGGGAAATCGCGGAAGGCGGGGATATTATTGATGAACAGGGCACGGTCCTTGGCCGGCACCGGGGGCTTATCCGGTACACCATCGGCCAGCGCCGGGGGCTGGGGCTGGCCTTTCCGGAAAAGCGGTATGTGGCCGCCAAGTCCGTTGCGGCCAATACCCTCACCCTCGCCCCTGAAACCTCCCTCTATACTAAAACCCTCACCGCCGATAGGATTAACCTTATCGCCTGCGCCGGGTTATCCTCGCCCTTGCGGGTAAAGGTAAAAACCCGCTACCTCCAGGCGGAACAGGACGGCATGGCGGAACAAACCGGACCGGACACACTGCGGGTTGTTTTTGATCAGCCCCAGCGGGCGGTTACCGCCGGCCAAGCCGTGGTGCTCTACGATGGGGATGTGGTTATCGGCGGCGGCACCATCCTATAACCGGGCCGCTGCAACAAAAATGAGCCCATACATCGAACCGGAGGTTCGCAACCGGAGGTTCTCGAACCAAGGTTCGCGGCAAGGTTGAACAGCGCCGTGTATGCCGCGGACGCCCAAAGGAGTTCTATTATGAAGATATTGATTGTATACTATTCCCTTGATGGGAACTGCGCCTTTACGGCGGAGGAGTTGCGCAAGGCCCTAAACGCCAGCGTCCTCAGGCTGGAAACCCTGGAGGAAAAGAAGCGGACCGGTTTGGCGAAATATTTTTGGGGAGGCAGGCAGATTTTGACCCATGCCAAACCGCCGCTGAAACCCTATGCCGTTGACCTTGACGCCTATGAGCTTATCATTATCGGAAGTCCGGTCTGGGCCGGCGCTCCGGCGCCCGCCCTCGGCAGTTTCCTAGACCAAACCAAGATACAGGATAAAAAGATCGCCCTTTTCTGCTGCCACCGGGGGCCGAAACACTGCCTTGAAAAGATGAAGCGGCTCCTGCCGGGAAACACCGTGGTAGGGGAGCTTGATCTGGTGGACCCCGCTACCAGAAACCGCCCGCGGGCAGCGGAGCGTATTCAGGAATGGGCGCGGAACTTAAACGCCTAATCCAGGAAAGCGCTGGTAATGCAAACTTTTTAATATGGCCAATGGATTGCGGACCCTGTTAAAAATGCTCTGTGGAAAATCATGCCGAACCAAAGGTTCGCAACCAATGGTTCGCAATCCGTGGGACCCCGCTGCTAATGCCGCCGGACCCTTGGTCCGCAATCAGCGCCGCCCTGGGGAACCGTTAATTAGTGTCTGTCTATAATTGGGATCGATAAAAAAATTCACATGGGGCTCAAGGGAAGTTTCCCGGGCATAGGATTCGGTCCAATTCTGTTGGCGCATATTTGCCGCAACCGCGGATTCGGGATCCTCCCGGAATAGCTTTTCCGCCAAAAGGAGGCTCTTGAGAAAGGCTTTCAAAGCGGGCCGTTTCTCCTTGATCACATCGGGCCTGGTTACAATCCGGCAGCAGGGATGATTCGGCATGAGATCGTTGGAAAAGAGGGGCATAGCAAGACCAGCCTCGGCGGCCCGGGCCGTAATCAGCGTTGCTCCGATACCAACGTCAACCTTGCCGCTTTTTACCGCCTCAAGTACATCCACCGGACGTTTAAATTCGATAATTTCCAGGTCCCGTCCGGGAACTATGCCCGCCCGGTGCAGCGCGCCGCGCCACACCACATCCGAAGTATAGAGCCGGGGGGTACCCACAACCTTCCCCCGGAAGGCGGTAATATCCGTATAGTTAAGGGCATTTTCAGCCTTGGTGATGATTGGATGTCCGCCGGTCTGATTCCCGGCGATAATCACCAAGCTGGCGCCCTTGGTCGCAAGGGTCAAGGGCGCGGAAGTTCCAAAGGAAAGCCCGATATCTATCTTCTTTGCCTGTAGGGCGGCAAGGCCGTCCGCGGTGTTGGAAAAGGAAACGAATTCAACTTTTACCCCGGTTTTGGCATAATAGTCCCGGTCGGCTGCCAGCATCGGCAGGGTTGAACTCGATCCGGGCGCAAAGCCTACCAACAGGGTTTCCTGCTTTCCCCCGGCGTACAGCCCAGCCAACCCTAATGCGACGAGGAGGATAAACAACCTGGTCTTCTTCATAAATTCAAACTCCTTTGCGTTGAGATATTTTAGTAATGTGATTGATTTACTAGGAATTGTCAAGACAAGGAGCGGGGGCCGCCCGCTTGGTTACGCAATTACCTTAAAGCGAGCCAGTTGCAAAAAACGGTTATTTTTGCGCCGGCTCTTGCGGTTTCCCGCCTAACGGCGCGGACTAAAGTCCGGCGAAACATGCTTTTTTTAGAAACAGCGGGCGCAAAATCCGATTTTGCGCCCGCCTCAAGCGGCATAGAATAATTCCCGATTGAATTATTCTATGCTTCCCCCTGTTTGGGTTACACTCGCGCCGCGCTTTCTAACCGGCGGCTATGGGCGCAAGGCTCCCTGTTTTTTCAAATTTTTGATATACTCGCTGTAGTGTTTATCGTTCACGGCGATATGGGTTAAAATCCATTCCCGCATGGTGCGCACAAAGGCGTTGGGGATAAATTTTTTACCCCCCTCATACATCTGAACATTCTCTAAAACATGCTTCACGAGGACCTCATGTTCCTTCTTGTGGCTTGCCAATTCAGGATAGCGGACCTTTTCCAGAAGTTTTTCTTCCGCGGAAAAATGATATTTGATATAGTCATACACGCTGCGGATGGCGCTCTTAAAGGTCTCATTGGCCGCCGTGTCGCCCGCAAGGCACGCTTCGTAGAGTTTGTTCGTCAGATCGAGCAGATCCTTATGCTGCTCGTCAATGAGCGGGATTCCCGTGTTGTAGCGCTCATCCCATTCAACAAACACCTTCTGATCCCCGTCAAAATATTCAGATCTTACCATCATAATACCGCCGCCGCCTCCGTTTATTTGTAATGAGCGCCTGTCCGTAACGCCGTTGCTTTATGGACAGACCGCGCATTTCCACAGCCCTTATGCCGCGAAAATCCGGTTTTTAAGGAAACCTGTCTCTAACGCGCCCGCAATTATAGCCTTGGGTACTACCCGGCTTCCGCTTAAGGTTCTTCCAATATCCGCTCTTTTAGAACAGCCGCAACGCCCTTTTAAAGGCGTATACTTATATTATATACCATACCGCGCTGTTTGGGCAACGCGGACCTGCCGCCGCTACACGCGGGACGCGGCTTGATTGATAAGATTGGCCTGATAGGCGGCGCCGAATCCGTTATCGATATTCACCACCGAGACCCCCGGAGCGCAGGCGGTAAGCATCCCCAGCAGGGCGGCCAAACCGCCGAATGAGGCCCCGTAACCCACGCTGGTGGGGGCCGCGATAACCGGCGCGCGGACCAGCCCGGCGATAACCCCGGCCAGGGCCCCTTCCATACCCGCCACCGCGATAACGGCCCGGGCCTGGCGGATATCTTGAAGCCGGTTAAAGAGCCGGTGTATCCCCGCCACCCCCACATCGGCGATCAGTTCCACCCGGCTGCCCAGGAATTCAGCGGACAGCGCCGCTTCCCGCGCTATGGGCAGGTCCGACGTGCCCGCGGCCACCACGGTTACCAGCCCCTTCCGGTCCTCAGCCTCGCGGAACTTTCCCACCGTGAGGAGCCGGGCAACCGGGTCATAGGCGCCGTCGGGAAACCGGCGGCATATCCGTTCCCCCAGGGCGGCGGCGGCCTTGGTCCCCAGCACCGGCAGGCCCTGTTCGCGCATACGGATGATAACGGCCTCGGCCTGATCGAGGGTCTTCCCCAAACAGTACACCGCCTCGGGATAACCAGTCCGGTCTTCCCGCTGGGAATCAATAAACGCATACGCAAAGGCGTCTTGCCCGTCCGTCATGCTTCCCGGTCCTTCCATTGGCGGTTCAGATTGCCCATGGTATAACCCTCCAGTTCCAGGGCGGCAAACAAAAATCCAGCGGACTTGATTGATTGGGCAATGCGATCCAGCAGGGCTTCATCAAAGAAACGCCGCCGTTCCTCCGGGGCTACCTCGATCCGGGCGATATCCCCATGGGAGCGCACCCGGAATTGCCGGAACCCCGCGGAACGCAGGGCTTCCTCGGCCCGCTCGATCCGGGCCAGCTTATCCGGGCTGATCCGTTCCCCATAGGGTATCCGGGAGGCCAGGCAGGCAAAGGCGGGCTTGTCCCAGGTGGGCAGATCAAAACGCCGGGAGAGCTGACGGATATCCGCCTTGGTAAGCCCCGCGGAGCGCAGGGGGCTTACTATCCGTAATTCTTCCAGGGCCTTGAGTCCCGGGCGGTAATCCGCAAGGTCGTCCTGGTTGGAACCGTCCAGCACCGCGGCAATCCCCCGGTCCCGGACCGCCTCCTGGATAGCGCTGAACTCAAGCTTCTTACAGAAATAACAGCGTTCTTTGGGATTCTCCGCCACTTCCTCAGGAATAGCGGATTCTTCGATGAGGATATGCTCTATGCCCGCCTTCCGGGCGGTCGCAACGGCCTGGTCAAGCTCGTATTTCGGCAGCATGGGGGAAACAACGGTAACGGCGACCGCCCGCTTCCCCAGGGCCTCAACCGCCGCGTGGCAGAGCAGGGAACTATCCACCCCGCCGGAAAAGGCCACCGCGGCGCTTCCCTGGGCCGCGATTATGTCCAGCAGGAGCCGGTACTTTTCATCCAGCCCTAAAGCGGAAGCCTGATCAGCCGTCTTTGGGTCAATCATAGTATGTTCCCGGACGCCTTTAACGATACGTTTATCCATAGCCCCTAGGATACCCAGGACCAGCGCCTCCCCGCAAGGGGGAAGCGCGTGAAGGAACCAGGAAAAAACGCGGAAAATACAGGGAATTGAACGCTGTTTCCACAGTCCACGGATTACTGAGGCGAGGGAACAGAGTGCAAAACAGGGGACAGATAATAGAGTTTGCGCTCCGCGCAAACTCTCAAGCCAAAGCCGCCGCGGCCCCCGCATGGGGGGCTGCGGAGAACCCGGAGGGTCTGGAGTGAGGGGGGCTTGCCTCCACTAAGTTCTTAAATGGAAGCCCGCTACGTTGTCAATATATTCCAAAAAAAAATTCCAGGGGCATTTCGTATAACAAACGCGATAACGGTGAACGCGATTGGCGCGCAAAGCTCTTATACAGGCTGGCAAACCCTCTGATACGTCGAGGCGGCTTCTCAACAGCCGGAACATCAATTGTTTACTCTATAGCCTGTTATTTTTGTCTCCCCATAACTTGCCGCGTCCGCGAGGATTGGAGAAACATAATAATATTGTTTTATTTCCACCGGTATATGATTTCCAGCGTCATATTTTATCTCAATCTTTTTTAAATAGGCATCGGCTTTACTTTGTTTCGTATTGTGGTACTCCTTATATTCCCGCTCAATACTTTCATAAACGTCAGTGATTGTTAAATAAAATTGACTCTCATAATCATAATCACTCCCCTGATGAGGGATTTGGGTTTTATATTTACCATTTTCCACTATAATTACCGTATCAACAGGCATTGAGAAACCGTCATTCCAATGCTCAAGATTATATTGATAATTATTGGGTTTTAATGTATTCCACAATGCCTTTTCTTCATTGAATTTTTGATAATCAAAATCGACGGTAACATTGGTTAAAAACAAAGCATCACATGATACAATCGCCATTAAAGACACCACTATCAATAATCCATTAAGCGCCTGTTTCATAGTATTTCCCCTTCTCTTATCACAGATAATACATATTATTCATCATTGTCAACTATTTTTGACGCCGCATGGATACGGCGCGCGCCGCAAAGCGGGCGCCGCCTCCGTAAGGCCCTGCCGGTTGCTGTAATCAACGCTTCCCGCAAGGGCGTATTCCCGCCTTTGCCCTGAAAGGGGGTCTTGAAAGGCTATTTTCCAGGCTTGCAGGGCAAGGCAGGACCCGGCGGCGGCGCCGCCGTACAGGGGATCATTCAGGATCGGATAGCCCAGCCAGGCAAGATGGCAGCGTATCTGATGGCGGAAACCCCGGTTGATGCCGAGACGGAAGGCGTATAGGCCCCCCTGCCGCTCAACCGCCGCGAGATCGGTTTGGTACAGTTTGGGGCCGGGGATCTCCCCCGCGGGACCTATGGCCGCGTTGACCGGACGAACCGCCTTGCCGCCAGGGCCGTAGGGCCGGAATGCGCTGATGATTGCCGCCGGCGCGGGGGGCGTACCCTTGCGGGGCCGGGGCGGAAAGCCCGGTGGGACGGAAGCGGAAGGTCCCGCTGAGAGGGCCGTATACTCCTTGCGGAAAAAACTCCGGCCCTGTTGGTCCCGGAGCGCGCGCAGGGCTGCCGTATTCCGGCCAAACAGCACGAGGCCTGAGGTGGCATAATCAAGCCGGTGGACTATGCCTCCTTCCCAGGGATGCCATCCCCTTACGGTAAGGAGTTCCGGGTAGATTTCGGCGCACCATGCCAAAAGGGTCGTACCGGCCTCTGGGCCTTGGGAGGACTTTAGGGGAACGGAATGCATGTCCGGGGGTTTATAGGCCACCAGATAGGCGGCTTCCTCCGCCAGTATGAACGGTTCCCCCGATTCAAGAAGCGCCGGGAAGCCCATTAACTCAACGCTCCAAGCCCCTGATGAAGTCCCGGAACCGCCGGGGCAGCCGGGTCTTAAAATCCCTCCGCCGCGATTCGCCTGGTATAATAATGGAAAGCGTTTTCGCGTGTAACATCAAGGCCGCCTGGGGAAAACGGGCGTCCCTTACGCCGTAGAGGGGGTCCCCCAGTATGGGGCAGCCCAGATGGCGCAGATGCGTCCGCAGTTGATGGGTTCTGCCGGTCAGGGGCCGGAGGCGCAGGAGGGAATACCCGGCCCAGGATCGTATGACCCGGTAATAGGTCAGCGCCGGCTTCCCCCCCCGGACGGACGGGGCAAACAGTTTCCGGTTCCGGGGGTCCCGGGCCAAGAAACCGGCTATACGGCCCGCGGGCAGCGGCGGCGCTCCCCGGACTACCGCCCCGTAAACCTTCCGTACCTTTCTCGTTTTAAACTGTTCTGATAAGAAGGCCAGGGCCGCGTCGTCGTAGGCGGCGATGATAACCCCTGAGGTATCCTTATCCAACCGGTGAACAATGCCGGGCCGCGGGCCGCCGCTTTCCGCGCTGGGTATGCCGCCCGCGCGGGGAGCGCGCCCGCTTCGCAGGAGCTTCCGGTAGCACAGGGCGTTAGCCAGGGTTCCCCGGGGATTCCCGGCGCCGGGGTGCACCACCATGCCCTGGGCTTTATTAACCACCGCCACCCGGTCATCCTCATAGAGTATCCGCAGGGGTATGGCTTCAGGGATCAGGCCCTCAGCATCCGGCTCGGTCCAGGAAAGCTCAAGCAGGTCCTGGGTCTTCAGCATACGGGATAGTTTTACCGGCTTCCCGTTTATCCGGGCTTCCAATTTTCTGGCCTTGCATTGGGAACGGGAGAACAGTCCCAGATATTCCGCCACATACCGGTCAAGCCGCAGCGCTTGGGGAACAGCCTCCGGCACCAGGCCCGCGTAGCCGGGCATCAGGGGGCTCCGGACTCCCCGGCAGAGGAAGCGCCTTCGCCCTCAGGCCAGGGCTTGCGGATAATAATCGGATCCCCCAGGGGCAGACGGGCCGCCGCTTGAGCGGCCTTATCCCGTTTTATCCGCACAATAATATGATCCAGAATCGAAACGAGTACCGCGCCGCCCGCCGCGGCGGATAGGGTGATAAGGAATTCATCCTCGGTCATCGTAACCGCCCCGGCGGATTTAAGGGGCCAGGGAGCGTACCGGGTATCCCAGTTATTTTGGGATGCCCGGTAGGAATCCATCATAAAGGCGCTGATAAAAAAGGTAAAAGGAAAAGAACCAAAGGCCACAATCTCCCCCCGGCGCAGGTCCCGCAACCAAAGCGGCGCGCCGGGGCTGAGAAAGGCCTGGGAAGCGGAGGAAGCCGCCGGTGTTCCAGAACTTTGGGCTTCCAGGCTTCCCAGACACGCGAAGAGGAAGAGCGGCAGCAACAAGGGGCAGCGGGCCTTCCCCTTCACGGACGTTCCCCAAAGAGCGCGGTTCCTATCCGCACCAGGGTTGAGCCTTCCTCAATGGCGGTTTCAAAATCCCCGGACATCCCCATGGAAAGGCAGGACCAGTCCCCTTCGGGGAAGCGGCTCTGTAAGGTTTCCCTCGCAAAAGCCAGGGCGCGGAAGGCCCGGCGGATCAGCCGGGCATCATCGGTTACGGGCGCCATGGTCATGAGGCCCCGGAGCCTGAGCCCGGGGAAGCCCAAGACCAGTTCCGCGGCCCGGCAAAGGGCGTCCGCATCGGGATACCCTGTTTTAGACGCTTCCCCCGCGTTGAGTTCCAGCAGTATCCCCAGGGGGGCGCTCCGGAGGGCGCTGCAATTCCCCAGCAGGGGGATTAAAACATCCCGGTCCACCGACTCAACGCAGTCAAAAAGACCGGCGGCTGTTTTTGCCTTGTTGCGCTGCAAAGCGCCGATGAGGTGCAGCTCCGTCCCAGGCCGCGCTTCCTGAAGGCCCGCGAATTTCCGCTCCGCCTCCTGGACGCGGCTTTCCCCAAAAAGCCGGAGTCCCGCGTCCCATGCCGCTTCAACTGCGGGGCGATCATGAAATTTTGAAACCCCCATGAGCGCCACCTCCTGGGGATTACGGCCGCAGCGCAGGCAGGCGGCTTCAATGCGCTCGCGCAGCGCGGCCAAGGCTCTATGGATGGACATGCGTATCCTCCTCCTCCCCCAAAGGGGGCGTAATTTCCGCCAATAGCCGGGCTAGGGCGATAAAATGCTCCCACGCAAGGCGCTCAACCCGTTCCTCCGGGGGTATCCCCGCCTTTTCAAGCAGTCCGGCGCTCAGTTCTTGCGCGCCCTGTTCCCCCCCGTTCCAGGCCGGGAGGGAAAGGATAAAATCGCGCAGGTTGTTTTTGACCATCTTCCGCCGGGAAGCAAAGAGCCGCCGGATGAGGGGGACGAAATACCCTGGAAGACCGCCGCTTACCGGACCGGCCAGGCGGTCCAGCCGGACCCCCTGGGAATCCACCCGGGGCTCTGGATAGAAACAGCTCCCCGGGATACTCCGGAGGGGGTATGCCCGGTATGCCGAAGCGCAGAGCGCCGAAAGGGAAGAATAGTCCCGCGAGCCCGGGGGCGCGCATATACGCCGGGCCACTTCTTTTTGCACCGTTACCACCATGCGCTTAAAAAAACGCTTCCCCTCAATGAGATCCCCCAAGAGGAGGGCGGCGATATTATAGGGTAAATTGCCAAGGAGATACTCCCCCGCCGCCGCCTGCGGCCAGGTCCGCAGCACGTTTCCCGCTACCAGGGTAAACCCTGGGTTTGCGCCGAAAAAATCCTCCAACAGGGCGATAAAACCCCGGTCGATTTCAAAGGCCGTAACCAGGGCGCCCCGCTCCAGGAGCCCCGCGGTCATGGCCCCCAGCCCCGGACCGATCTCCCAAACCCGGTCGCCCTCCCCTATTTCCAGGGCGTCCAGAAGCCGGTTCCGCATATCCCGGTTAATCAAAAAATTCTGGCCGTATTTTTTTTGCGCCCCCAAGCCCCTTTCGGCAAGGAATTTGCGCAAAGCCAGGGGGGAGTCGTAATTAAGCGGCGGCAAAGGGGGCAAGGCGGTTCCTCCATATTCCATACCAATTTCCCCAAGCGAACAACAGGAAGGACAAAAACGCCGTTAGTATCCCCCAAAGAAGCGGACGGTCCGCGGGAATTCCCGGAACCATCGCGGCCAAGCCAACCGTCCCTTTGAGAAGGGCGTAACAAAGGGAAAGCAATGTATCCACCGGCGCCGCCGCGCCGGGAATGGCGGCAAGGGGAATACCCGCCATGGTAAGGATCATGAATAGGAAGGTTAAGGGAACCGCTATAAGCCCCGCGGCTATACCGATGGGATACAGAACGCCGAAAAATCCCGCGCTTATTCCGGCGGTTCCCAGGAAGGCGCCCAATGACGCGGCCAGGGGTTTTAGGACCAAGGCGGGCAGCCTGCCCCGGAGGAGGTTTTCAACCGGCCGCCGCAGAAGCAACAGGCCGCCCAGCCCGGCATAGGAGAGGAGGAAGGAGGGGGTTTTCCCCGAAGCGGGATCCAGGGCGAGTTGTATGATAAAGGCGAGCCCTAATAAGGAAAGGGAATTCCGGGGAAATTTTCCCCAGATGCCTATCAGCCCCAGGATATACATAACCAATCCCCGTACCAGTGACGGCTGAGGGCCTACCAGAAAGGCATAGGGGAGCAGCGCTATCCCCCCGGCCAGGGCCGCAAACCGGAGGCCCAGCGGTTTTTTCAGCCCCAGGGCAACCATCCCGGCGATAAGGGCCAGGTGCATCCCTGACAAGGCCAGGATATGAGAACAGCCGGCCCGGCGGTATGCCTCCGCCAAATCAACATCCAAGGCGTCCCGGTATCCCAGCAACAGCGCCAGGGCAAGGCTTCCCCAGTCATGGGGGCTCAACCGTTCAATCAGGCTGTTCCGCAGGCCCGTCCGCAGTTGTTCCAGGGCCGGAGCGCCCTTCAGGATATGGACTCCCCGGGCCCGGAACGCCGTTTCCCCGAAGGCCGGGGACCGCTCCACTTTCCCTTCGATATATACGCGGGCACGGCGGCCAAAAGCGGCAAGCCTGGGGAGGGAATCCGGGGGGAAAAATACCGGCATGATCCCCTTCGCGCTGGCCCGTACCGGGCCGCTCCCCCCGGCGCCCGGCATGAGGCTTCCCGGCGTCCAGCCCCTGGCTTCCTCCAGCTCTATATACCCCACGGCCCCGCCGTTTCGCAGGCCCCGGAGGTCCTGCCGGAGGACGCCGGCAAGTCCCTCAATCCGCGTTTCCAGAAGGCCGGGCCGCTGTTCCTGGGGCGCCGCAAAACGGAAGGCAACACCCAGCAAGACCCCCAAACCCAGGGCATGGCAGTAGATTCCAGCCCCGCGGAACCGTTTCTTCCACCGGGGGTCCGCGGCCAGGAAGGGGAGGCTGGTATTCAAAACCCGGAGCGCGCAGAGCAGCCCCAAGCCCAGGACGGCTAAGAACGGGACGGCCGCCCCCAGGCCCCCCCATTCCGGGGCGTAGAAGATTCCCCCCGCGCCCAGGAAGGCAAAAAATACCGGCGATAATTTTACGGGAACCCCTAAGAAGCGCTTGTTTTGCCCGGTTCCCCCGCATGTTCCCGTTCTTCGGCCTGGGAACGGCGCGTTTTCCCGCGCGGCCTGTATGTTTGTTACCATTTGAGCTGGGCCAAAGCCTCCTGCGCGGCAATTTGAATCGAATCGGGATAGGGTAAGAAACTAATATAGTATAACGGATCATAGGCAAGTTTATCCCCTATTTGCCCCAGGGCCTTGACGGCGCCTAAGATCAGCTCCCCGTCATAGTTTCCCCGCTCTTCCATTTGCGCGTTGAGCAAACCTAACTGTATTGCCAATACCTGGGCCGATTCGGAATTGCCCATGATCCCCAAACAGGCTATGGCTTCCAAGAGCCGGTCCCGGGGGGCGGCTTTTTTTTGATAATCCTTTTGGACCCGGTAAAAATGATCGATAACTGGATAGGCCGCCCGGGTCCACTGTAACTCTTGCAGGATCATTACGGCTAAATACCGTAAGGCCGCAAGGTTCCGCTCATCATCAGGATGCTCCGGACGGGTATGCAGGCCGGTTTTCAGGGCCTGTTCGGCCAGTTCTCCCCGGTCCATATCCTCCAGCCGGGATTTGCGGTTTCCCTGCCGCAGGGCGGCTAATTTTTCTTCTGGATGCCCATGCCGCATCTTGTCGAACAAGAAGGGCTTGAAATCCCCCTCAAGCGCGTTCAGGGCATGTTCCGCTTCCTGGGTTATGGATTCAGGATACCCGGCGGTTAGGGCCTCAAACAGAACCGGAAAAGAGGCGCCGTCCCGCAGGGCCCGCAAAGCGGCGATGCAGGCCGAAACCGCCGGGTAGTCCAGGGGCGGCGCGTCATCCGCCGGAGCGCCGCCCCTTTCGTAGAGCATACGGCTTAGGAGGTTTTGATCCGCCAAGTATTGCTGTAACGGGGGGATGGCCCGTTTATCCCGCAAGACGCCCATGGTTTTGAGGACCTCCACCCGGACGGCGGAATGATCAAAGGCAAGAAACACCCTCCACAGGGCGTCCAGGGACTTATGATACCGGGAAACCCCCATGCCCCGGGAAGCAAGGATGACAAGGGCGGTAAAATCCTGGTCTTCCCGCAATAGCTCCGCGTCCCGCAGGGCAAACTGCAAGACAAATTCATAAAAATCCCCGATAAACCTCCGGGCCGCGGGGTCATTCCCCGCGTCTTGGAGAATATCGATCTTGCCGGATATCCCGGCCCGGGTAAAATTCCGTTTATAGGCGGTTAGGATAGCTTCCTCCGCGCCCAGAACCGGCCCCAGGCTGAAAAGCCAGAGCAGGCAGGCCGCCCTAGAAAAAACTATCCGCCGCTTCCTGGTTTGCCTCATGTTCTATCTCTTCATCCACAACGCGGAAGGGAAGCAGCGAATCGTCATCCTCAAGCATGCCGAACACCTCTCCCAGGATATGATTTCTTGTTTCCTTGGCAATCTCATCCGCCTTAATATGCAGGATCGACCGGTTTTCTTCCTCCTTAAAATCAACCGACCGTACCGTGCCGCACATGGTCAGGGGGGTATTATCCAGAACAAACTGTATCTTTACCCGCAGGTCCGGGACCCCTTTGCCGCCGATGGCCACCGCGCAGCCGCTGTCGGAAAGGTCCGCCAGAACGCACTTGTATCCGGGGAGCGCTTCCAAAGCGTCATCCGGTTCCCCGTCCGCCAGGAGGTAGAGAAACGCGGGCTTATTGGTTTTTACCCGGATAGAATTCCGCCGCTGGGTTCTTTCCAGTTTTCCAGGGGGGGCCAATTGCAGGGCCGCATAGCCCTTTGAGTAGACCTCGTCCAGCACTTCGGTGTCAAAGACATAGCCGGCGTCGTTCTCCCGCTGAAAAAATATGGCGATCTTCTGGCCGGTCCAGGTATAACTCTGGGGTATCTTTTGGCTTACCGGCCTGGCAATGGTGATATACTGGCTGGTATTTTTAATGATCCGGGAATTAAAATTGCCCACCCCCTTGAGGTTGATAAGAATCCGCATGTCCTCGTCTATCGACCGGGAATTGGATATTCCCGGTTTTACCTTGGTTTTTTCTATCGCCAGTTTTTTCCGGTAGTCGAAGAGCTTGGACATGAATTCCTGGGTCTCCGGTTCCTGATCGGTCCCGGAAAAACGGGCGTTTTTTACCAGGGTTTTTATACAGGCATCCAGCTGCTCCTGGGACCAGAACAGCGTGGCCGGATCATCCAGGTCCAAGGTTACCGCAAGCCGGCGGAGCAGATCGATTTCTTTGAAGGAAAATCCCAAATCCTTTCCCTTCGCGTAAAAATTAATCCACCCCCCCTTCTTCCCCTTCGGCGCTTTTTTCCCCGAGGAAACCATGGCCAGCACCACCACCGCGAGGAGGATAACGATGAATACTAATAGGGGCACAAGCATCGCTTCACTTCTTTCCTAATATAATGTTACTGTAGAGCCAGTTGCAAAAACCGGTTATTTTTGCGCTGGCCCTTGCGGTTTCTCGCCTAACGGCTGCGAAACATGCTTTTTTAGAAGCAGCGGACGCAAAATTGCAACTTTGCGACCGCCTCTGTATACTAGGCGTGTTCCAAAACCCGGTTGGTTTCGGAACACGCCCCGCGGTTTTTCAGGCTAAAGCCCGCGGACTAAAGTCCGGTGAAACCGCGTTTTTAAGCGGAAGTTGTTCTGAAACTGAAGTTTCAGAACAGCTCTACTTGTATATACAGCAATACCACAGCGCATCCTAAGAACCACGCAAAAGGAGCGGGCCATTATTTCCCTTCTCGAACCGTTTATTGTGTACGCCGTGCTGTTCCTCCCCAGTGTTCCAGACGGGGGGAACGCCGGAGGGGTCATTACCTTCCAGGCGTCCCGGGAAATCATGCGGACCGCGGGATACAGCCTCCCCGCGTTTACGCTCATCTGGTACCTCCTTGACTTGAAAGGGGACGCGGGGCCGATAACCCGAAAACCCCGGACCGGGGATTTCCTTTCCCTGGCCGCCGCCCTGGCGGGGCTCTTGGGTATCGGATGGGGCATATCCCTTATGGCCCCCCTCTTTTCCGATATGTATACCTCCCTAACCGTGGAATCCCCCAAGGGGGCCTTTTCCTGGCTGGTCATGTTCCTTTCCTGTTTGGGCACCGGGTACTTGGAAGAAACCTTCTTCCGGCATTACCTCACGGCCCGTTTCCGGGAAGGGGGCTTCCCTCCGGCCTTGAGGATAGCGCTTCCGGCCCTGCTCTTTGCCGTTTGCCACCTCTATGAAGGGTTTTGGGGGACCCTCAACGCCCTCTGCGCGGGCCTCTTGCTCGCCCTGGTGTATGCCAGATACGGCGCGCTTCACGGCCTTGCCTGGGCACATGGATGCTATAACGCCCTTGTATATACCGCCGGGGTCTAGCCTCCCTCCGCGGGGGCTCTGCCCCCGCAAGGCCCCCGCCGGGGGGACTAAGCCCCCCCGGACCTCCCCCTTATCAGCTCCTGGTGGAAAGTTCTTGCTTTGCGCCATCCTTCTCCCTGTGTATCCATTGGGTCTCCCAGGGTTCTAAGGACAGCGCCCCCCCCTCACGGGGAGTATACTCCATGGGAGGGCAAAAAGCTACCCGGTTTGGGCCTAAATTTACCACGCAGAGGGCCGCCGCCCCCCGCTGGTCAGGGCCCCGCAGGAGCGCGAAAACCGGCCCTTCCGCTTCCAACACCCGCTGGGGAATATCAGGATTAAACACCCCATGGGCCCGCCGGAATTCCAAAAACCGGCGGAATCCCTGGTAAATCCGGGCCCGCAGGGAATGCTCCCGGGCCAAGTCCCCTTCCACCTGATCTATGGGGGGTTTTTCCCGGTTGACCGCCCGGTTATACCCCAGAAGCGCGGGCCCTTGGGTCCAGGCTTCAGAACCTATCCAACTGTGAAAATACACCGCCGGCAGCCCCGAAAGGGAGAGGAGCACCCCCTGGGCGGCAAGAAAAGCCCGGGCGCGGATTTCCGCGCCCCCCAAGGATGGGGGGGCGATGACGCTTAGGTAAGAGCAGTTCAATTCGTAGGGAACAGGCCCCTGAAGCGCGGCCTTATAGGAGACCAAGGCGCCCCGGGTTTCGGCGATCCTAATCGTTTCGGCCAGTGCCGCGCCGTCCACCAGGCCCATGGCGGGGGTCAACCCTACCCCGTCATGGCTGGCAAGGAAATTGAGAAAGCGCTGCCCCGATTCAGGGGGCGGCAGGGTTTTCGCCCAGGCCCGCAGGGGGGCCGCGTCCGCGGAAAGGGCGGCGTGGAGAACCAGCGGGGGCAGGGCGAAGTTGTAGACCAGATGGGCCTCATCCCCCTGGCCGCCCGGCAACGGGGTCCCGAAGTAGGAGATATTCTCAGCATGGGGGACATTCGTTTCAGTGAGGATACGCAGGTCCAAGCCCAGGGCGTCGA
Organism: Treponema sp.; assembly: GCA_031279975.1. GTDB lineage: Bacteria > Spirochaetota > Spirochaetia > Treponematales > Breznakiellaceae > JAITHL01. The sequence goes on from JAITHL010000108.1 coordinate 17,582, forward strand.
TAATGGCCCGGAATACCTTGACCACCCCATGGGTTTTCGGATGGTGGATACAGGGAGTCCCGTCTTCCTTCCAGAGATAGGCAATGGCGTCCAGCCGGACTATACGGCCCCCCCGGTCCGCGTATTCCAGGAAGATACGGATGAATTCCAGCAAGACCTGGGGGTTGGCAAAATTATAATCCGCCTGGTCCGCGCTGAAGGTGGTCCATACCCAAACCGGCGATCCGTCCTTGCGCTGAAAGGGGCTTAACAGGGGCGTAGTCCGGGGCCGGACCACGCCGGCGGCGTCGTACCCCTCATGCCGGGCCGTATACCAGTCCGCATACCGCGGCTCTCCCTGAAGAAAAGCCTGGAACCAGGGGCTCTGTACGCTTCCGTGGTTCAGCACAAAGTCAAAGACCAGTTTTAATTGCTTCCCCAGCAGGCCGATATCCTCCCAGGTTCCCAAGCGGGGGTCCACCTTCCGGTAATCAATTACCGAAAAGCCGTCGTCCGATGAGTAGGGATGAAAGGGCAGGATATGGAGATAGGTGAAGCCCCCCTGGTTCCACCGGCGGAGAAACCCCTCAAGCCGGGCAAGGGCGGACCCGGGGGGCTCCGGTCCGGCGGGGGAGAGCATGTCCGCGTAGGCGATAAGCAGGGCGTCCCCCTGGGTGACCGGACTTGGGGCGGCTGCTTGGGTCCGGTTGTTCTGAAACTCCCGCAGTATATGCAGGACCTCTTTATGGATTGCTTCCCCTTGGTCCGCGCCGTAGATAAAGACCAAGAGGGAACGGATTCTTTTTTCAGCCCCGGTATGCATAGGTTGTAACTATACCCTAAGCCTCGCGGCCTTCCAAGCCCCCGTTGGAACAGGCGGGCCGCGAATAGGAGCGCGGCCCGCCCGCCCCCGGCAACCGCTCCCAGCCCTTGTTTTTAGGAAACCGCTGATTAAATGGGCTTCGGTCCGCAATCAGCGTTGGCCCTAGGGAAGCGCCGGTTAATCCAGACCTTTTAACCAGGACCCGCGGATTACGCGGATTTTAGGGATTAACATGGATTTTAGGGATTAACACGAAGAACCTATGATTTAGATTACCGGGAGAACGTGGTACTCTGGCCTGACGGGG
>JAITHL010000130.1 GCA_031279975.1 Treponema sp.
TGAAAAATTATGGGCCAATATGAAACGTAATTTGCGGGACACAGCGCCGCTTTATGATTTACTCCAAACCGCTATTTATAATTATTTATGTTGACTGTTTATAAGTAGAATTACTATAAATTGTAGCTGTTTGCACAGTTTTGTCAAGTCCCTTGACCGCCTGATTCTAATTTGCTATCCTTGAATAACCGTTAAAATGGATTTGTTCAAAAAGCCGTCTGTGAATTGAACCGGTTTTGCTAGGCTTGTTGTGTTTTATTTGTTTTGATTTGGATCGCTTCGGAAAGCGTAATTTCCGGATACTATAAAGGTAAGGAGAATAGGATGAAAAGAATGGGAATACCGTTGCTCCTGACGCTGGCCGGCGTCTGGGGAACGGCGGCCTTCGCCGGGGGCGTGAAGGAATCGAAGGGGGCCGCGCAAAACCCCCCGGTGGAAATTATTGTTTCCGCCGCGGCAAGCCTTACGGACGCCATGAATGAGGCTATTGCCGCCTACAGAACCCTGGAGCCGTCGGTGCGGGTAACCCCTACCTACGGGTCATCGGGTTCCTTGCAGCGGCAGATTGAACAGGGCGCTCCGGCGGACTTGTTCTTCTCCGCGGCCCCCCGGCAGATGGACGCCCTTGAAGCAAAGGGGCTTGTGGCAAGCGGTTCCCGGCGGAACCTCTTGGAAAACAAGCTGGTCCTCATTGTGCCCGCAGGCAAGCAGGGGATAGCCGCTTTTACCGATGCGGCCACGAACCGTATCGGCCAAATCGCCTTGGGCGAGCCGTCGAGCGTTCCCGCGGGCCAGTACGCGGAACAGATATTTACCGCCCTGGGGATACTGGAGGCGGTGAAGGCCAAGGCGGTGTACGCCAAGGATGTCCGGCAGGTGCTTGCCTATGTTGAACAGGGCGAGGTGGACGCCGGGGTGGTCTATGCCACCGACGTTCCATCCGCGCCGGCGGCGGCCGTAGCGGCTTTTGCCCCGGCGGGAAGCCATGACCCGGTGGTTTACCCCGCGGCGGTGGTAAACACCGGTTCCCAGCCCAAGGCCGCCGCCGCCTTTCTTGACTGGCTGGGTTCTCCTGACGGGGGGGCGGTTTTCACCAAGCATGGGTTTAGTTTAGCAAAGTAAGCCCCTTGCGGGGAAAGATCCTCCGCTTTGAAAAAAAGTCCGTCCGGTTAAGGGGGGGGGCGGGGGACTTAACTACAGCCCTCAACATCCTGTTTCGGGCTTCCGGGCGCTGCCGCGCAGCGGCCCGTAGGAGTCGTGTCCGCAAATAGGTCATTTTAAGGGGAACCACTATACTATTATGGAAAAAGAAATACCCCTTTTAAAAAGATTAGCCAAGAAGGACCCTGAAAAGAGGTGATAACCATGAAAGTTGTAAAAAATATCGTGATTTCGCCACTATTTGCCGGATGCCGGACCGCGCCGCCGGAATACTTTGTTGTTGACCGGAAGGTTATCCCCAATAGGGGATATGTCAGAGAAATAGTTGCCGCCGCCAATCCGCCTTCTTCGCGGAAAGAGCTGAGAACGGCAGTGAAAGCGTTCAACCAGAAAACCATTCCGCTGGAAGCGCTGAAGACGGTTAGGCGCTGGGAAGCGGTAGACGGCGCCGGCGTATATCCGAAGGCGGAAGAATGATCAATAAATACGCCGAATACGCCGCGGCGGGTAAAGAAATTATCAAAACGGCGCCCGATTCGCCGGGCTGCTATTTGTTCAAAGACAAGTCCGGGGCTGTGATCTACGCGGGGAAAGCGAAGAACCTGCGGAGGCGCGTGGGGCGGTATTTTTATCCCGGCGCCGCCGGGCATACCCCAAAGAACCTGACCGGCAATATCGCGGAGGTTGAGTATATAACCGCCGATACGGAGCTGAACGCCCTGCTGCTTGAATACCGCCTGATAAAACACTATAAGCCCCGGTATAACTCCCAGTTGAAAGCGGATGTGAAACATCCCTATCTCCGTATTACGGACGGCGCGGAGTATCCGGCACTATCGGTTGCCCAAGAAAAAGCCCCTGACGCCGCCCGGTATTACGGTTTCTTGTATGATAACTATGACGCCCAGGACGCCCTGCGGATTTTGCATAGGGCGTGGCGGGTTCCGCTTTGCGGAAAAGACCGCTTTAGCCCCAGGGCAAAGGCGTGTTTATATTACCATATAGGAAGCTGCCTGGGTCCCTGCGAAGGATTAATCGCGCCGGCGGCCTATCATGAAATTATTGGAGAGATACTGCGGTTCCTGGACGGCGGGCGGACCGGCGTAATGAGCCGCGTACAGAAGCGGATGGACCGGGCTTCCAGGGCCGGTAACTTTGAGCGGGCGGCGGCGGACCGGGATATTTTGACGGACCTCCGCCGGCTTCAGAAAAAAGCCGGCAGACTGTTTGATATTACAGCGGCGGACCGGCTTGTTCTTTTTATCCGGCCCTTTAAGGCGCGGGAGTATTCGATTTTTTATTGCCGCGCCGGGAATATACAGTACCGTTTTGACAGCCCCCAAGGAAAACCAGAGGATGTGGAGCTTTTTCTCCAGGCATACCGGACGGCGGCGGTCCCCGCGGATGGAAACGATTGGCCGCCCGGGGCCTTGGGGGAGCTATTTGCGGACAAACAGTTCGCGGTACTTCCCCCAGGCGGCAGCTCCGCCCAGGACGCGCGCTTGATCCGCGGGGCCTATCAAAAATGGAACGCCGCCCGGGACCGGCGCCTCATGGTTGACCGTCCAACCAGCCGGCCTTCACGCCGGCCCGTCTTTTCAAGGGCCGTCAAAGATACTATACTGCTCCCATGCCCCGAATAAACTATCTTGATCTTCCCGTATACCGGCATAAGGACCTGATCCTCCAGGCATTGGCCGATCATCAGGCGGTGGTGGTGGAAAGCCCCACCGGCTCCGGTAAAACCACCCAGATGCCGGTGATCCTCTACGATTCCGGTTATGCCCGGCAGGGGATGATCGGAGTAACCCAGCCCCGGCGCATCGCGGCCCTTTCGGTGAGCGAGTTTATCGCCCGCCAGATGGGAACCGCTATCCCCGGCGTGGTGGGCTATAAGATGCGTTTTGAGGACCGGACCGATCCGGGTACCCGGATCAAGATTATGACCGACGGTATCCTCCTCCAGGAGATGAAACTGGACCCCTATCTGTCCCGGTACGCCTGCCTTATCGTGGACGAAGCCCATGAGCGGAGCCTGAATATCGATTTTATCCTGGGGCTCCTCAAGCGGGTGCTGGAAGTCCGGCGGGATTTCAAGGTCCTCATCTCCTCCGCCACCATCAACGCCGAGGTTTTTTCGGAATACTTCGGGGAGTGTCCGGTGGTCAAGATAGACGCGGCAAACTACCCGGTTACGCTGATCTACGATCCGCCGGCGGCGGGGCTTGACCGGGGGCCGGCGGAGGACGCGCTGCTGGCAAAAATAACCGGCATCCTGGAACGCTGTGTTGATGAAAAGCGGGAAGGGGATGTGCTGATCTTTCTGCCCGGGGAAAAGCTGATCAAGGACTGCGCGAGCCGTCTGAGCTTGGGGCCCCTGGGGAAACGCCTGCATATCCTGCCCCTCTACGGCAGGCTCGGCAAGGAGGAGCAGGAGCGGGTCTTTGAAGAGCCCCCCGCCCGGAAAATCAAGGTGGTTATCTCCACCAACATCGCCGAAACCTCAGTTACCATAGACGGCGTTACAACGGTGATCGATTCGGGGCTTTCAAAACTCAGCTACTATAACCCCAAGACCTTTACCGCCAGCCTGATCGAGGGACCCATTTCCAAGGCTTCGGGAAATCAGCGGAAGGGCCGGGCGGGCCGGACCCAGGCGGGGGCCTGCTACCGGCTCTATACCCGCCGGGACTTTGAAACCCGGCCCCTCTTTACCACCGAGGAGATACACCGGACGGACCTCTCGGAGGTGGTGCTCAGGATGGCGGAACTGGGCGTTACCGCCTTTGAGGAATTCGACTTTATTTCGCCCCCGGGCCGGGAGGGTATACTCGCGGCGGTTGAAACGCTGAACCTCCTGAACGCCCTGGAAAAAGACCGGAGCCTTTCCCCCATCGGCAGGATGATGACCGAATTCCCCCTGCTTCCCCGGCAGTCCCGGATCATTGTGGAAGCCGCGCTCCGGTATCCCCAGGTTATCCAGGAAACGATCATCGCCGCGGCCTTTCTTTCCACCCAAAGCCCCTATGCGCTGCCCCCGGGGGAGGAAATCGACGCCCGCCGGGCCCACCACCGCTTCCAGGACCCTAACGGGGACTTTGTATCCTACCTCAAGCTCTTCAAAGCCTATGAGGACGCCCCCCGGAAGGATCAATACTGCGAAAAGAACTATCTGGACCTCCGGGCCATGGCGGAAATCGCCCATGTGGTCCGCCAGCTTGAGGAAATCGTTTCAGCCATGGGGCTGCCGCTGCTCTGCGGCGGGCCTGTGGATGAGTACCTAAGCGCCGTCGCCGCGGGGCTCATCCAGTTTGTCTGCGTCCGGGAAGGCCGGGAGCTGTACCGCAGCCTGACCGCGGACCGCATCCTCATCCACCCCGGCTCGGTGATGTTTAAGCTGAACCCCCAGTACATTGTAGCCGGGGAGATCATCAGGACTACCCGGATGTACGCCATGTCGGTTTCCCCCCTTACGCAGAAGACCCTGGAAGCCTTAAGCCCCGGCTTGTTTGCCGCCGGGTCCGGCCCGTTCGCGGGCAAGGGGGCGGAGGGCCGGCCTAAACGGGTCCGGGATTTTATCAACGCCGTCAAGATCGGCGGCGAGGTTTTTGAAATCCAGACCTTCAAGGGCCGCAAGGTCCTTACCCTTCCCTGGGAGCGGCTTTCCACGGTAATCGAATCGATTGACGGCGATACCTCCCAATACAAAAGCCTGCGGGGAACCATTACCCTGCAAGGAACGTATACCCTGTTAGCGGAGGAGAAACTCTCCCTTATCCTTTCCTTGGCGCCCCGGCTCAGTATCGAAGGCGCGTTGGAGCGGGAATGGCCCCGGAAAAGGTCTTTCAATTCCCGGGAAAACCTGGCGGCCCTGCTGGACCAGCTTCCCCTCCTGGCAACTCCAGCCCGCTGGAAACGGGGTGCGAAGAAATCCGCTTCCCCTGACGGCAAGGCCGACGGCAAGGCCGGCGGCAAGGCCCTGGGTTTCATCGGTCTTTTTACCAACGGTAAGGGCTGTTACTGGTTTAAGTGTTCCCGCGGCTTCCATACGGGCCTTAACGAAAGCCTTGCTTCCTTGGAAACGTTAATTGACGAACTGGGCGCCGAGGTGGACGCGGAGATCAAGGGCCGGATAAACCAGACCTACCGCCGGCTTTCGGGCTTTCTGGAATAAAAGCCGGGGGGTCTACCCACTGGCAACAATTTAAGAAAATAAGCGGGGAAAGTCGCGTGTCCGCGCTTTGCGGACACGACTCCTACGGCGCTGACTACGGGAGGGAAAGGCGTCCGCTTGCGCGGCATAGTTAAGCTGGCAGCTTGATTTATAGAGCAAGTGAACTTACAAGGTAAAGGGCATCTCTAAAAACTTCAGTTTTTAGAGATGAACCGCTTAAAAATGCGTGTTCCGCCGGACTTTAGTCCGCGCCCGCAGGCCGGAAAACCGCAAGGGAACCTCTGAAAACAACCGGCTTTTAGAAGTTCCCTAAACATAATAGAATTGTTCTGAAACTTCAGTTTCCGAACAAATTCCGCTGAAAAACAGCAAAATGTGTAACATTTTGCAAGACCTATTCGATAACCAGCCGGGTTGTCGAATGCATCCAATATATAGCAAATCTACTTGCAATTAGTTAAAACAAAAGGTATAATAAAGAATGGCATACGATAAGAAATTTAGGCTGCGTGTAATAAAGTATAAAGACGCGGGGCACACTTTTAAAGA
>JAITHL010000138.1 GCA_031279975.1 Treponema sp.
GTCCTAAAAAGGTCTTTTCTTGTATTCATGCCTAGTCCTTTGTGTTTCACTTGGTTACCTCTTAGCAACCAGTGTACTTTGGGCTAGGTTTTTAGTTTTTAGGCATCCGCTTTTTCGGCTAGGTTTTGTTTTTAGGCATTACGCCAGCCGCTAGGACAGATGATAAGTAACAGCGGGCGTCCCCGCCCGCTTCTGCTCTGTCCCCCGTCCCCGCTACTTGACGCGGAGCGCTCAGTTCCCTACTCTACTCCTATGAACGCGCAAGAACTGAGGACTAAGTATATAGAATTTTTTAAATCAAAAGACCACGCCCAAATCCAAGGAAAATCCCTGATCCCCGATAACGATCCCACCGTGCTGTTCACCACCGCGGGGATGCATCCCCTGGTCCCCTACCTGCTGGGGGAAGAACATCCCGCGGGAAAGCGGCTGGTGGATTATCAGAGGTGTATCCGCACCGGGGACATTGATTCCGTGGGGGACGCCAGCCATCTCACCTTTTTTGAAATGCTGGGGAACTGGTCCCTGGGGGATTACTTTAAAGAGGGGGCCATCAAGATGAGCTTTGAGTTCCTCACCTCCCCCCAATGGCTGGGAATTCCCGTGGAAAAGATCGGCGTTACGGTGTTTGAAGGGGACGCGGCGGTGCCCCGGGATGATGAATCCGCCGCGGTCTGGCGTTCCCTGGGCATACCCCCGGAGCGTATCCGCTACCGGCCCCGGGAAGACAACTGGTGGGGCCCCGCCGGGGCCACCGGGCCCTGCGGCCCGGATTCGGAGATGTTTTACGATATCGGGCGGGAACCCTGCGGGCCCGATTGCGGGCCCGGCTGTCCCTGCGGGAAATGGCTGGAAATATGGAACGACGTATTCATGCAGTACAACAAGGTCGCCGTTTCAGCGGACGGCTCCGGCGGAACCTATGAACCCCTGGCCCGCACCTGCGTGGATACCGGGATGGGCATAGAACGGACCGTTACCATCCTCAACGGCAAGACCTCGGTCTATGATACGGAGATATTCGCCCCGATTATCGCCGCGGTGGAACGGGCCATAGGGGAATCGGGCCGGGACTACGCCTACGGCGGCGATCCGGAACAGGACCGGTCGGTTCGGATTATCTGCGATCATATCCGGTCCGCCGCCTTTATCTTAGGAGACCCCAAGGGGGTAAGCCCCTCCAATGTGGGCGCGGGGTATGTCCTGCGGCGGCTGATCCGCCGGGCGGTACGGCACGGACGCAAGCTCGGCATTACCGGAAAGGTCCTTTCCCCGGCGGCCCGGGCGGTGGTGGAGGAATTCCGCCTTCCCTACCCGGAACTGGCGGAAAACCAAGACCTTATTATCCAGGAACTTGATAGGGAAGAGGAAAAATTCCTTGAAACCCTCCATAAGGGCGAGCAGGAGTTTGCCAAGCTCCTCCCCGGCCTCCTCAAGGACCCCCAAAAACGCATGTCCGGCAGGCTGGCCTTCAAACTCTACGACACCTATGGATTCCCCATCGAACTGACGGAAGAACTGGCCGCGGAACAGGGGATAGGGGTAAACCGGGCGGAATTCAGCCAAGCCTTCGAGGAACACCAAGAACTTTCCCGCTCTGGAAGCGGCCAGGTCTTTAAGGGAGGGTTAGGGGACCAGGGGGAGATGGCGGTGAAGTACCATACCGCGACCCACCTGCTCCACCAGGCCCTCCGGCTGGTGCTGGGGGACCGGGTCGCCCAGAAGGGGTCCAATATCACCGCGGACCGGATGCGCTTTGACTTTTCCCATGACGCGCCCTTGAGCGCCGGGGACCTGCGCCGGGTGGAGGGCCTGGTAAACGAACAGATACGGCGGGACCTGCCGGTACGCATGGCGGTTATGACTTTGGAGGAAGCCAAGGACTCAGGCGCCATCGCCCTATTCGGGGAGAAATATGAAAGCCAAGTCAAGGTTTACGCCATCGGTGACTTTTCCAAGGAAGTCTGCGGGGGGCCCCATGTGGAACATACGGGGATCCTCGGAACCTTCAAAATCCAGAAAGAACAATCATCCTCCGCGGGGATACGGCGCATCCGGGCGGTGCTGGAATAGCCCCGCGTCCGCTTGCGGACCGGAAGTCCGGCGCCGCCTTACCGCGTGTTGATAAAAGAATAGCTCATAGGACGGGGGCGGAGCCCCTACTAGGGGGCAGGGGGCGGCCGTAAGGGCCGCGTCCGCTTTACGGATACCCGCCTTCCCCCGGCCTTCTCTTTTTACTATAGTTATGCTAGGGTACGGAATATATGAAACGGAGTATTCTTGGGATAGGGATGGCTCTCTTCCTGGCAAGCCTGGCCGCGGCGCAGGCGGATTTACAGCCCGTGGCGATTGTGAAACTCGTCAAAACCGAGCAAATCTCGGTCAAACAGTTGAAAACCCAGGTTGAAGAGGCGGAAAAAGCCGAAGGCAGGACCTTAACGCCGGCGGAACGGCGGATGGTTCTGGATGTGATGATCAACGAGCGGCTTGTCCTCCAGGCGGCGGAACGGGATAAGCTGGTTATTTCGGAAGCCGAAGTTAACCAGCAGATACAGCAGATGCGCGCCCAGCTCTCGCAAAATGTAAACCGCCAGATCACGGACGCGGAATTCGCCCAGGCTGTTAAAAACGATTCGGGCCTCGATTTTCCGGCATTCCGGGAGCAGATCCGCCGGCGGTATACGTTGCAAAAATATCTCCAGGAGAAAAAGAAAGCTGTTTTTCAGTCCTTCCAAGCGCCGGCGGAGGCGGATATTCAGAATTTCTATAACGTCAACAAGGCCCAATTCGTGCGGCCCGAGACGGTGCGGATATCCATGATTCAGATTCCCCTGGGTAAAGACGCCGCGGATAAGGTAAAGGCGAAGGCCTTGGCGGAACAATTGGTACGGGAAATCGGCTCCAACCCCGCCAAATTTGACGAGGCGGTTATCCGGTCTAAAACGCCCGCCTCAGGCTACCAGGGCGGGGACGCGGGCTATCTGCCCCGGAATCCCCAGGCCCTGCAACTGGTCGGGCAGGAATTGCTGGATACGGCCTTTAGGTTAAAACAGGGGGAAGTATCCCGGATGATTGAAAATTCCCAGGGCTATCACATCCTGAAGATAACCGAAACCTATGAGATGAAAAACCTTACCCTGAACGACATCATACAGCCAGGGAACCTGAAGACCGTGCGGGAATATATTACCGAAGGCATAACCCAGGATCGCCAACAGGCGATTATCGCCAAAGCAACCCAGGAGTTGGTTGCCGAACTGCGGCAGGGGACTCCCTTCCAGATTTTTGAAAACAACCTGAAGTGGTAAACCCATGTCGTCCCGGAGAAAAGGCCGTATCTTGGCGTTCCAGGCCCTCTATTCCTGGGAGGCAAGCGGGGCCGAGCCGGATGAGATAACCCATTTTTCCTGGCTGGAACCGGACAAACTGGAGAGCCTGGATAGGGGAACCTCGGATTTTTCCCGGCTGCTGGTGATGGGGACTATTGAAAATATTATGCCCGTGGACGCGATGATCCGCCGGCATCTAAAAAACTGGGACTTTTCCCGGCTCAACAAGGTTGATTTGGCGGTACTGCGGATAAGCGCCTATGCCCTTATGTATCAGCATGATATCGCTCCCTCCATTGTTATTGATGAGGCCATCGGTATTTCCAAGGAATTCGGCACCGACGAATCATATCGCTTTATTAACGGGGTATTGGACGGCATACGGAAAACCCTTCAAACTGGTCCGGGCCCCGCCGCGTCAGGATAAACTATGGCCGCTCAAAAAAAACAGAACCGCGCCGCCGCGTCCAAAACAACCCGGCCCCGCGTCTCCCTTAGCCGCGTTTGTTTGCTGGGGGCGCTTACCGCCCTTGGCTTGGGCGGGGGAATCATCGGGATTTCCCTGTACTCAGGCAGGAGCGTATTCTCCCTCCAGGGAAAGGCCCGGGAAGGGGCGTTCTATCAAAAACTGCGGGAATTTGATCAACAGCTTGCCGCGTTCCCCCAGACCGGCGCTTCCGCGCCGGCCCCCATAAACCGCCTGCTGGACGACCTGGCGCGGAGCGCCCTGGGGGTGGAATCCCATCTTTCGGTTTTAAAGCGCCGCCGGAACCTGGCCTTGCGGGGCGGCTATTTTGCGGATTACCGGACCGCCGCGGAAAAAACCGCGGCGGTCTTCCCCCACGCGGAGCCAATAGCCGCGGCCGCCCTGGAGTCGCTCATCCGGGAAGCCCTGGAAAGTTCCCCGGCAAGGGCCCTTCCCCTGGAAAAGGAGGCTGCGGACCGGGTCCGCTCCTATGCCTCGGTTATTCGCAGCCCCGGCTACGAAGACCTGGTTCTAAGCGCCTATGTCCTTTCCGGCGCCCTGGAAACCCCCCAAACCGCTGTGGAGATTCCCCAGAGCGCCGGCTTCCTTAGCCGCGTCGGCGGGCAGGAAGCATCCCCTGAAACATGGGACGCCTTTTTCGTTGACCGGGTAATACTCCGCTTCCTGCGGGGAGAAATCCGGGAAACCTCGCTCCTCATCCAATCACTCCTGGCAATGGACTCCCCCGCCCTTATGAAGAACCCGGCGGCCCTCCGGCTCCTCCGCTTCGGGGCGGAATTCCTCTATGATTTCGGCGATCCGGCCCTGTCGGCGGAATTCTTTTCCCGGTTTTCCGATGATCCCAGCACAGCCCGCCAGGGGGACGCCCTCTGGCTTGCCGGCAGGCTCGACGCGGCCCGCACCTTGTGGACCGCCCTGGTTTCCCCGGACGCGGAAGGCCGTTACACCCCGGAATCCAAGACCCTCCGCCGCAGCCTCTATAATCTAGGCAGCGCCGCCCCGGATAAGGCCCAAAGCCTGGCCTTCCTAGAACGGCTGATGGCCCTTGAGCCGGCCCATCCCTTCGGCGCCATCCGCTATTCCCGCTTCCTGGAAACGCCCCAGGCCCTGAGCTTCCTGGAAACGCCCCAGTTGGGAGGAAACTCCCTGCCGGCCCTGGAACAACTGCGCCGCGGGCGGGATGTATGGCCTATTGATAAGATGATTCCCGAAACCTGGCTGCTTCTCAACCGCTATCCCCAGGCTTCCCCCCTGTATCAATGGGGGGCCTATTATTTTGAGCTTCAAAAACGTTTCCATGAAACCGCGCGGCTGATCCGGGCCGCCGAAATAAACGGCGTTGAGGGCTATTGGATACCCTTTGCCCAAAGCCTCCAGTATATCCGGGAAGGGCGGTACGACGCGGGGGAGGCCCTGCTCAAAACGATTCCCCCCCAAGCGCGGATGTGGCAGGCGGACGCCAACATCGGCCTCATCCTGGAGGCCAAACGCTCCCCGGCCTCGGCATTGGAATACTATACCGCCGCCGCCGGCCAGGTATCGAACAACCGGGAAGCGGCGCGGCTGCGGCTACGGATTGCCCGCTGCCTTCGCGCCCTCGGCAGAGACCGGGAAAGCCGGGAAGCCCTGGAATACGCCGGGCGTTTAGACGGGGAAAACCCCGCCGTGCGCATGGAGCTGCGGCGCGTAACCCAAGGGGAGCTATAAAAAAACCCGGCCAAAGCCGGGTGTATCGGAAAAAAACGCGCTGTCTGATATTATTCGATAACCGCGATAATGTCCGACATTTTCAGGATGAGGTATTCAACGCCGTCTATTTTAACCTGGGTTCCCGCATATTTGTCATACATAACCTTTTGGCCCGCCGATACCTTAATGACATCCTTATCATCCCCTACTTCGGCAACTATCCCGCTCTGGGTTTTTTCTTGGGCGGTATCGGGGATAATAATGCCGCCAGCGGATTTCGCCTCGCTCTTTTCCAGCTTAACCATGACCCTATCGGCTAAGGGTTTTACTTTCATATACTTCCTCCGTAGTATTTATGATGAATATGATTAATAGCTATAATATACGAAAAAAGAACCCCAAGGGTCAAGAAATATCATTTGCCGCTCTTCCAATATCCGCCCGCGGCGCGCCCTTGTTTTTGGGGGTCCGGCCCCAGATGCCGCCTTATGCCCCGCCTTGCCTTTACCCGCCCTGAACGCTATAGTTTGATTATGGACATACTGAAGCGTACCTGCACCTGCGGCGCTTTGCGGAAAACCGACGCGGGGAAAACCGTTGTATTAAACGGATGGGTCCATCGGAAACGGGATCACGGGGGCGTCGCCTTTATCAACCTCCGGGACCGCTATGGAATTATCCAGGTGGTGGCGGGCGGACAGGCCGGCGCGGAACTGGAAGCGCTTTGCGCGGAGCTGCGCAATGAGTTCTGCGTCGCCGTGGAAGGGCTTGTCCGCCTCCGGCCAGAGGATATGGTCAACCCCGCCATGCCCACCGGGGATATTGAAGTGGCGGCCTCAAAACTCCGCATACTCAACCGTTGCGAAACCCCGCCCTTTCCCATTGATGAAGAATCAACGGCAAAGGAAGAGCTACGCTTGAAATTCCGCTACCTGGACCTCCGGTGCGCGGGGATGCAGCGCCGTATCCGCCTGCGCCACGAGGTGAGTTTTGCGATCCGGGAATGGATGATAGCCCAGGGGTTTTATGAAATCGAGACCCCGACCTTTATCAAGTCTACCCCCGAAGGCGCGAGGGATTACCTGGTGCCTTCCCGGCTCTGTCCCGGTAAGTTCTACGCCCTGCCCCAGTCCCCCCAACTGTACAAACAGCTCCTCATGGTGGCGGGATTTGATAAGTATTTCCAGATCGCCCGCTGTTACCGGGATGAGGACGCCCGGGGAGACCGGCAGCCTGAGTTTACCCAGATCGATATTGAGATGTCCTTTGTCGAACGGGAGGATGTGCTCGCCATGACTGAAGGGCTCATGGGCCACGTGTTCCGAAAAACCCTTGGGGTGGAACTCCCCCCGCGATTCAGGCGGTTTAGCTACACGGAAGCCCTGGAGCGTTACGGCACGGATAAGCCGGACCTGCGGTTCGGCTTGGAAATAAAGGACTTCGGCCCCTTTGCTGAACGGGGCGGCTTTCAGGCTTTCAAGGATGTCCTGGCCGCGTCGGGCGCGGTAAAAGCCCTGGTAGTCCCGGCGGAGATGATGGGAAAGGCGCCCTATTCCCGCAAGCAGATCGAAGCGCTGGAAGCGCAGGCCAAGGTCTACAAGGCCCGGGGGCTTGCCTGGATGAAGGTGGTTTCCGCCCAAAACGGCGGGGTAAGCGCCTTGGAAGGGGGTATCTCGAAATATATTGCCGGAGCGGACGGCCCCCAGGGAAGCCTGGCTCAGGACCTCATTGCCGCCCTGGGGGCGGCCCCCGGGGACCTCATCCTTATGACGGCGGACTCCCAGCGAAAGACGGCGAACCTTGCACTGGGGGCGGTACGGTCCAAACTTGGCCGGGATTTAAAACTTTTTGAGCCAAAACCCGGCGAGCCGGCCCGGTTCGCCTTCGCTTGGATTGTGGACTTTCCTCTTTTTGCCTTTAACGAGGCGGAAAACCGCTGGGAGGCGGCCCACCACCTGTTCTCCTATCCTCAAGAACAGTACCATAACACGCTGGAACAGGACCCTGGGGCGGTAAAAGGCGATCTCTACGACCTGGTCCTCAACGGCTATGAACTGGCCTCAGGTTCCATCCGTATCCATGATCCCCATCTGCAAAAACGAATTTTTGCTATCGCCGGCATAGATGACCAAGAGGCGGAAGCCAAATTCGGCTTTCTCACCGAGGCATTCAAATACGGCGCCCCTCCCCACGGCGGCATAGCGCCGGGCCTGGACCGGCTGGTCATGCTCATGGCCGGGGAGACCTCTATTAAGGAGGTCATTCCCTTCCCCAAAAATTCCTTTGCCGAGGGCCTCATGGACAACAGCCCCGCGGAGGTGGAACCCAAACAACTGGCGGAACTGCGCCTTGCCATAACGCCGCCGCCCTCTAAGCCGGAGTGATCCAGCGCCGCCCATACCTTTGCCGCAAGAGCAGGAAGCCATGAAAGGATTGCTTGAGTTATTCTTCATTTTTTTTCGGATCGGATGTACCACCTTTGGGGGAGGCTACGCGATACTGCCGGTCCTGGACCGGGAACTTATCCAGCATAAGGGATGGGTAAGCATGGAAGAGGTTATGAATTACTATACCATCGGCCAGGTAACCCCGGGGATTATCGCGGTAAACGTGTCTACTTTTATCGGTTATAAACAGAAGGGCGCGGCCGGGGGGTTCATCGCAACCCTGGGCTTTATCAGCCCATCCCTCATCCTTATCATCCTGGCGGCCCTCTTCCTCCAAAATTTTGCCCATATACCCTTAGCGCAGCACGCCTTTAGGGGCATTCGGGTTGCCGTAAGCGCCTTGATTGGGCATACAATAATCAAGCTGATCAAAGGCTTCTATAGGGATATGAAAGCCCTGGCCATTTTCAGCATCGCACTGGTCCTTTCGGCGGTTTTCAGCGCTTCACCGGTATTGCTGGTAAGCGCCGCGGGTATTGCGGGTTTCCTGCTCTACCGCCCCAAAAACAGCGGCCCGGCGGATACCCCAAAACCGGACGCGCCATGTTAGGCCGCCTCATCCTTTTCGGAGAATTCTTCAAAATCGGCCTCTTTTCCATTGGGGGCGGCCTGGCAACCCTGCCCTTCATCTTCCAGTTGGCCGAGGGAGGCCGGTACGCGCAGGCGCTGCAATCAGAAATGATCCCCGATATGCTGGCGGTGGCCCAATCGGCCCCCGGCGCCATGGGGGTAAACTTGGGAATCTATACGGGCTTCCGTTGCGATGGCATTCCCGGGGGCGTCATCGCCGCCTTGGGCCTGGTAATCCCCTCAATCATCATCATCATCCTGGTAGCCCGGATGCTCACGGTCTTTCAAAAAAGCCGCGCGGTTCAGGCGGTCTTTTCGGGCCTCCGCCCCGCCGCTACCGGGCTGCTCACCGCCGCGGGGTATCTGGCGATAAAACTTTCCCTTGCCAACCCTGGGGCGTTCCATTGGACATCCCTCTTCCGTTGGCAGGAATGCGGCCTCTTCATCATCCTCTCGGCGCTGATCTTTCGGATAAAAATCCATCCCATAGTCTTTATCGCCGCCGCCGGGGTCATCGGCGCGGTCCTGAAGTTGTAGTACGCCTATGGAAAGTTTGAGCGGTTGGTTTGAGCGGCTGCTTTTCGGCCTTCCCCCGGAGGGTTCAACGCTGAACAGGGTAAACCAGACGGTCCTCCATAAACCCAAGCCGGTAATCCTTACCCTTATCGGTTCTGGGGGAAAGAGCTCCCTCCTGTGGTTGTTAGCCCGGTGCTTGGGACGGCCTCCCCGGAAAACGCTTCTTGCCCCCGCCGCCAAGCTGCTTCATGCCATGAAGAACGGGCCGCTCTTTGACCACTATTGCGGCGGCACGGCCGCCCCCCTTGGGGGGGTAAGCCTGATGGAGGGCCGCAATACCCAAGGAGGCAAACTTGAATCCCTGCCGCCGGAGGACCTTGCGCTAATGGCCGGCGGCTATGATCTGGTCCTGTTTGAGGGGGACGGCTCGAAAACCCTGCCCTTGAAAGGCTGGGCGGACCATGAACCGGTAATACCCCCATGCACCGGTAGTACCCTGGGGGTCCTTCCCCTCTGGCCGGCAGGGAAGCGGGTTGACGAAACCCTCATCCACCGGCTCCCCCTGTTCAGCGCCCTTACCAAAGCGGCGCCTGGAGAAATCCTCAACCTAGACCACCTGGCCGCGCTGATTAGCGGCCTAGGCCCTTCGGGGGAAGTCCTTGCGGGGAAGAGCCTATTCACCGCGGCCCGGGGCAGGAAGATACTCTTCCTGAACCAAATAGAAACCAGCGCCGCCCTTGCCCAGGCCCAAGACCTTGCCGGCCTCTTGCCCGCCCAATTCCGGTCCGGACTTTCCGCTATTATCGCGGGAAGCGTCCGGCAGAACCGTTTGCAAGAACTGTATCCAGGCGCTTCATGAGTGGGGGCGGGGAACCCCGCATCCGGCCTTCCGGGGACCGGTTGCTGCTGGACCTGAAGGTTCAGCCCGGAGCCTCAAAATCAGAACTGGCCGGAATACAGCAGGGCCGGCTTAGGGTACGCATAGCCGCCGCGCCTGAAGACGGCAAGGCCAACCGGGAACTGGCGGCCTTTTTCGCCCGGTTGCTTTGCTGCTCCAAGGGAGACCTGGCGCTGAAGACCGGGGAAAAATCCCGGCTGAAAACCCTGGCAATTCCCAGTAAGTACGGGGAGGCGCTTGGGCGGATTTTGGAAGCCCAAAAACTAACCCAATGAAGGGCCGAAATGAGCAAATACATCGAACCATAGGTTCCCGGACGCAGGGCCAGCGCACTATGTAAGCTAACTCTTTATGCTGTAAAGAATTACGATTTCAGCCCTGAAAAATGAGTGTAAGCTAATTCCTTATGCTATAAGGAATTAGAAATCATAGTGCGCTGGTCCTGTTCCCGGACGAGCGGACCCTTGACAAAATAAAGAAAAAAACCTACAATGGGAACAAGTATATTCTGCGGTCATGGTGGAACTGGTAGACACGCCAGCTTGAGGTGCTGGTGCCGAGAGGCATGGAAGTTCAAGTCTTCTTGACCGCAACCGGGGAACCTTCGGCGGTTCCCTAAAGCAACACTGAATAATTCAATCGAGCATTATTCAGCGTTGCTTTATTATATATTTTCCATAGGAAAACGAAAAAAATAATAGGGCGACGTTGAACGTGGACCGGAGGTCCGGCGTCAAGTTAATCAGCGTTGCCCTAGCCTTCGATCCCCTCGTATTGTAGTTTATAAAGCCTGGCATAGAGCCCGTTGCGGCGTATCAGCTCATCGTGTTTCCCCTGTTCCGCCAGCCGCCCGTCGGAGAGCACAAGAATACGGTCCGCATGGCGGATGGTGGAAAGCCGGTGGGCGATAACCAGGGAAGCGCGGCCCGCAAGGACCCGCTGGATACCCAGGCGGATGAGGCGCTCGGTTTCCGTATCGATGGAACTGGTGGCCTCATCGAGGATAACAATCGCCGGATCATGGGCGATAACCCGGGCAAAGCTGATAAGCTGACGCTGCCCCGCGGAGATATTGGCCGCCCCCTCGGAAAGTTCGGTCTGATAGCCCTTGGGAAGGCGGGAGATAAACGCATGGGCGTGTACGGCCCGGGCGGCGGCCTCAATCCGGCTGTTTTCCAGGGGAAGCCCCAGACTGATATTCTCAGCCACCGTACCGGAAAACAGAAATACGTCCTGCAATACGGGCAGTACGGAACGGCGCAGTTCCTTGAGGGGAATTTCCTGTATGGGAATGCCGTCCAGCCGGATGATCCCGGAATCAATATCCCAAAGCCGGGCCAGCACATTGGTAATCGTGGTCTTTCCCGCCCCAGTATACCCCACAATGGCGGCCGTCTCCCCAGGGTGAACGGTAAAGGAGAGGCCCTTGAGGACCTCCCCCCTGCCCCCATGGGCGTCATAGGAGAAATGGACATCCTCAAAAACAATATGCCCCCGGACCCTTCCTTCGATGGAACGCTTCCCCGTGTCGGGAATCTGTTCCTCCGTATCCAGGAGGGCAAAAATCCGCTCCCCCCCGGCCATAGCCGATTGGAGCAGGGTATATTTTTCCGCAATATCCATAAGGGGGGTATAAAATTTCGCCGTAAGATTGATGAAAGCGATGAGTACCCCCAGCGAAAGGGAAAGGTTGAGCACCATGTTCGCGCCTACCCCAATGATTACCCCGGTGGTAATTGAAGCGAACCATTCAACTAAGGGCCGGAAGGTCGCAAAGACATACATCTCCCCCAGATTCGCGTCCAATAGCTCCCGGTTCCGTCCGCTGAATTCCGCGGCGCTCTTCCGCTCCCCCTGGAAAAGCTGTACCGCCTGGATTCCCGAAAGCCGCTCGGAAAGATAGGAGTTCACCTGGGAGGAGGCGATCCGCTGCCGCCTGAAGGCGTCCCGGGCTTTGAGCCGGCTTACGGCGGTAACCGCTATGACCGGCGGCATGGTAGCCAGGACCACAAGGGCCAATTTCGGCGAGAGGAACAGCAAGGTGATGAGCACCCCAGCCATTACCGCCAAGTCCTTGAGGAAAGCCGCGAGGACCGAGGTAAAAAAATCATTGATGGTTTCCACATCAGCGGTAATACGGGTTACCATACGGCCCACCGGATGCCGGGAAAGGAACCCCGTTGATTGACCGGCGGTCTTTTGAAAGAGCGCAAGCCGTATATCCTTCATAACCCGCTGGCCGAGCAGAGAGGTAATCCAGGTTTGGGTAAAGGTTAAGCCGAAGACCAGGAGGAGAAGAACCAGGAGCGCGAGAACGGCCCGCAGCATAAACCGGAGGTCCCCGCCCCGGATAATCCGGATATCCCCCACGGGCAAGGCATAGAGGTCCGCCGCGCGGATAGCGGCGGCGGCGCCGTCATAGAGGAAGCGTCCGGGATAGGAATGTATTACCTTCCAGGCCGGATCGCCTTCCCGGGGGGAAAACACATACCACCCGTCCGGTTCCCAGACGCCCTGGTTCCGCAGTTCTTCCTCCGCTTTCCGGGAAACCGGGGGATGCGCTCCTGGGGGAATAAAATAGTATTCCCCCAGGGCGGCTCCCCGGGGATTATTCCGCAATGTTTCCAGCGCCCCGGCCGCTTCCGAAGACAAGTCCGGTCCCGCCATATCCAGGCGGAGGGCCAGGGATCGGGCGAGCATAACATCATCGATAACCCGCTGTTGGATAACCGGTATAAGCAGTTCTCCCAAGGTTGATCCGGCCAATGCCAGGGCCGCCAGGACCGCTAAAAGCCGGTAGGGTTTTAGATAGGCAAAGATGCGCCCGACAATAGCCCCGTCATAGTCTTTGACCACCGCTTCGGCTTCAAAATACTCAGCCACGGTCTTCCTCCAGCCGTTGCAGGGCCGCTATTTGCGCATAGAAGCCCCCCTGGAGGAGCAACTCCTGGGGCGCGCCGTATTCAGCGGCGGCGCCCTTATCCAAGACCAGAACCCGGTCCGCGTTCCGCAGGGTGGAAATCCGGTGGGAGACCAGGATTATGGTTGCCGGATCGCCCGCATTGAGCCGGCGGCGGCGGTCCGCCAAGAGCCGTTCCAGTATGTTCTTTTCAGTCTCCGCGTCCACCGCGGAGAGCGCGTCATCTAAAATAAGTATCTCCGGCGAGGCAATCAGGGCCCGGGCAACGGCCGTCCGCTGTTTCTGACCCCCTGAAAGGGTTAAGCCCCGTTCCCCTATAAGGGTATCCCAGCCCTGGG
The DNA here is from genome assembly GCA_031279975.1 of Treponema sp. Taxonomy (GTDB): domain Bacteria; phylum Spirochaetota; class Spirochaetia; order Treponematales; family Breznakiellaceae; genus JAITHL01. The sequence goes on from JAITHL010000138.1 coordinate 13,195, forward strand.
CAAAGGCGGCCAGGTCCTGATCGATGGCCGAAAGCGCCGCCGCCTTGCGTGTCAGGGACTCCGCGTCCCCCGCCAGCTTTGCGCCGCCGCGGCGCTCCAGTCCGTAGGCAATATTATTTTTAACCGTATCGGAAAAGAGGTAGCTATCCTGGGGGCTTACGCCGAAAAGCCCTCTGAGCGCCTGGAGGTCCCAGTCCCCAACGGGGATTCCCTTGATCAGGACCGTTCCCGGCGGAGGATCAACCATGCGCGGCAGGGTTTTGATCAGGGTGGATTTTCCAGAGCCCGTACGGCCTAGGATGCCTAGAATAAGGCCCGCTTCAACGGCGAGGGTGATCCGATCCAGCGCCATGGTTCCATTGGGATAGGAAAAACTCAGATTCCGAAGCTCAATGAGCGGGGCTTGAAGGCCGGCGGACGGCCCTGGTCCTGAAACGGCGGGGCCGGCTTTCCTGGGATGTTCTGGAGAACTAATAGCCGGGCGGGATTCCATAACCGCGTTAATCCGGTTCAGACTGACCGCCCCCCGTTGGATCATGTTTACCATCATCCCCGCGCCCATAAGGGGCCAGATCAGCATCTGCAAATAACTGAACAGGGCCACCAGTTCCCCGGGGCTCATCAGCCCTTCCACCACGCGCCTCCCGCCGATCAGGAAGAGGATAAGGGCGGTAAGCCCGGAAAGGAAGGCGATGAGGGGGAAAAACGCCCCGAAGAGCTTGACCAATTCCATATTCACCGCCTGATAGCCGTCATTGACCCCGGCAAATTTGGCGGCAAACCACCATTCCTTCACAAAGGACTTTACCACCCGTATGCCCGCAAACGCCTCCTGCGCAATATCGCTCAATTTGGCATAGACCTCCTGGACAAGGCGGAACCGTTTTCCCACGGACCGTCCGAACAGGAGTATCAAAATGGTAATCAAGGGCAGGGGGGCCACCGCATAGGCCGCGGTATAGGGGTCCTGGATAAAGATGATTATGAGGATAGAGGCTGCCATGATGGTCCCGTCCACCGCGGTTACCAAGCCCCAGCCGACGGCGTTCCGCACCGATCCCAGATCGCTGATTGCCCGGGCCATAAGATCGCCTGTCTTATTTTTCTGATAAAAATCATAGGAAAGGGTAAGCAGGTGTTCAAAGAGTTTATTCCGCATTTCGGTTTCTATACGCCGGGAGGAACCGTGAATAAAAAAACGCCACACAAAACGGCCTATACTGATAAGCGCGGTCCCTCCAATCATGAGGAAGACCAGGCCCAGGACCCGCGTTCCGGTAACATCTCCCTGGAAGACCAGATCAATAGTCCGGCGTATGATCTGGGGGATCAACACCTGGGCCGCGTCGATAACAAGCAGGGTAAGGAATCCTCCGGCATACTGCCAACGGTACCGAAAAAGGTAGGGCAGCATGGTTTTATACACCGTGAGGGAGGCCTTTTTCATGTTATTTCTTTTTGGCGGGTTCTTCTTTCTTTCGTTTTATATCGGCCTCTAATTTGGCATTCCAACTGTCCATCTTCTTCCGCGCCTCTTCAGCGTCTTCCCGGTCTCCCATCAGCGTATATATCCGCCGCAAAGCCCCCAGGAAGTTGATGCCCATGCGGAAGTCATCGAAATGATTTGTGGAGAGTTCATATTTCTGCCGGTAGCGGTCCGCTGCCTGGGCCAGGAGTTTTTTTATCAGGCGGATATACAATACGGTCGGTTCATAGTGGGGAGAACGGGGGTCCGTATTGGCAACCGCGTTTTTTAAATCCAGCATATTCTTCGCCACCGCCGCATACCGGCCTTCTAATTCCACAAAGGACCATTTCCATTTAGAATGATCCCCATAGGCGGTTTCCAGCATGGTAACGGCGAAGCCCATTTTGCGGATCAAGCGGTGCCGCCGCGCCGCGTCTATCGAAGCGATTTCCTCAAGTTTCTCCTCATAATCCGCGAAGGGGGCGTCCACATAATTGGAGACCAGTTGTTCAAGGCAGATAAGGCTTTTATACAGGGATTTTCTTCCGTCGTTCAGGGCATCCTCATTTTTTATCTTTAAAACAGCCTCTGAAACCCCATTAATCACCATATAATTGGAAAAGAGGTTGAGCATCTCTTCCGCTAGGGTTAACCGTATAAAAGGGGCGGTGTCAGGCTCCTTGGTTATGGCGGCAAGGGCGTCTTTTTCCCGGGCAAAAATACGGTCTATGCTCGTTTTATAGGGTTTTATTCTTTCAATATAGTAATGACGCCCGTCTTCGGAAATTTTCGCCATGCTAGCTCCGTGTATACCTGGTTAATAGCGCGTCCGCATGGGCCAAGGCGGCGCTGCCGCCGGAATCTCCGGCCAACATCCGGGCGATTTCCTGCCGTCTGGCATCTCCGGTTAACACCGAAACAGACGTTACCGTCCGTTCCGCTTGATTACCATCGTCTTGAACAAGATGTTTCTCCACTTTGAAATGATTATCGGCGCGAACGGCGATGCTGGCAAGATGGGTTACGCAAAATATCTGCTTGGTCCCGCCGATTTTGGTCAAATAATCCCCCACTGAAAGGGCCACTTCGCCGCCGACGCCCGTATCCACCTCATCAAAAATAAGGGTTTCTATGGCATCCGCATCGGAAAGGACGGTTTTTATGGCCAGCATCACCCGGGAAAGCTCCCCGCCGGAGGCTATCCGGGATAATTCTTTCACCGGCTCCCCAATATTCGCTGAAATTAAAAACTCCACATCATCCGCCCCCCACGGACCGCAGAGCAATCCCCCGCTTCCCTGCCGTTTTCCCTTCACCGCTACGGAAAACCGGGCGTTGGGCATCCCCAGGCTGGCGATAATTTCGCTTATCCGTCCGCCCAATTGCTCCGCCCCGGCGCTCCGTTTCCCGCTTAGGGACTGGGCGCGGGAAATAATATCCCGTTCCAACAGGCCGATCTCTGTTTTCAGACTTTCCCGGCCTTCCACCGCCCCGGCAAGGGCCTCGATTTCCTGTTCCGCCCGTTCCCGGCAGGCAAGTATCGCGTCCTCAAAGGACGCGGCGGCATCCTCCCCTGGGGCCGCGCCCCCGGAGGGCGGAAGGCCGGAACCGTATTTCTTTTTAAGCCGGTACAAAAAGGCAAGCCGCTCCTCCACTTCCTCAAGCCGCTTGGGATCGGAGCGTAATGTTTCCCGGTAGGCGCGGATGTCCCGGCCAATATCCTCCACAGCATAGTACCAATCGTCCAACTGTTTTTGCAGCCCGGCCAGAGAACTGTCGATGGCCGCCGCGCTTTCCAAACTATTCCGGGCCCGCCGGGCAAGGCTTACCAGAGAACCCTCATCCTCGAAAAGCAGGGCCGCCGCGGCGTTTACCAGCCCGGCTAATTTTTCAAAATCCCCAAGCCTAGCCGCCTCAGCTTCGAGTTCCCGGATTTCCCCCCGCCGGATATCCGCTTTGGCTATCTCCTCCACCGTATAGGCCAAAAGCTCCAACCGGTTGTTCCGATCCCGCTCAGAATTGATGATCCCCGCCAGGGCCTTCTTTTTTTCCGTCAGGGTTAAAAAAATCTGGTTAAACTCCTCGGCCTCCCCTTCTAACCCCGCAAACCGATCCAGATAGCGGCGGTGGGCCTCTTTCCGCAACAGGGATTCATGGGCATGCTGCCCGTGGATATCGAAGAGGAGGGCCATAAATTCCGCCAGATCGTTCCGGGTAACCGGGACATGCTGCATAAAAACCGATCCCCGGCCGGAGCCTTTTATATGCCGCCTGATTATGATCCGCCCCTCTTCCAAGGGGATATCCCGGTTTTCCAGCCAGGCAAGGGCTTCCCTATGCTCTTGACGGATCGCAAGAACCGCCGAAACCGCCGCTTCATCAGCGCCGGTCCGGATTACCTCCGCGTCCGCCTTGGCGCCAAGGAGAAAACTCAGACAGCCCACCAGAATAGACTTCCCCGCGCCGGTTTCTCCGGTCAGGATATTCAAGCCCCCCTGAAAGGAAAGCGAGAGCGCGTCGATAAGCGCGTAATTCTTTACGGTGAGTTCTTCAAGCATTGGAAGCTCCGGTCCCGGAAAAATCGCCGGACCAGTTGAGTTTGGTTCTCAGGGCGTTATAAAATACCCGCCGGTCTGAAGCAATTAGCTGGGCCTTATAGGGCGCTTGGCAAATGAACACCCGGTCTTCCGGTTCAAGCTGTTTGGTAACCTGCCCGTCCAGGGTCAGCAGAACCCCGCTCCGCTGCTCCTTGTTGACCTCCACTATGATGGTCTCCTGGGCGGGAACCACTATCGGACGGTTGGACAGGGTAAACGGACAGATAGGATTAATGATGACCGCTTCAATCTCCGGGTCCAAAATGGGCCCCCCGGCGGCGACCGAATAGGCGGTTGACCCGGTCGGGGTAGCGACGATAAGCCCGTCGGAACGGTAATTCCCCAGGGGCGTTTGCGTATCCAGCACCCGGAGGGCTATTATCTTCGCTATGCCGGAGGCGGAAATAACCGCGTCATTCAGGCAGGAAGCCCGGACTATCGTTTCACCCCGCCGTTCTATGGTTATCTCGAACATAAGGCGGCGGGAAATAGTAACCTCCCCCTGGAGCCATTGCTGAAAAACCCGCAGCCACGCATCGGGATGCACCGCCGCGATAAACCCCAGGGTTCCGGCGTTGATGGGGAAAATGGGAATGCCCCGGGCCGCGATAGTCCTAGCCGCGTAGAGTACGGTCCCATCTCCCCCGAGACTAAAGGCCACCGAACAGTCCTCCAGCGGCAACTCCGCAAAACCGCCATTAGGGGGGAAGAAAACCGCCCCTATGCCGAGCCGCGTGAGTTCATTGGTTATCTCCTCCGCCAAATCGGAAGCGTGGGATTTATGAAAATTAACAAACAACAACGCGCCCTTTCTATCCGCCATTTCCCCTTCCTTCCGGTTACGGCAAAGTTATAATGAGCTTCGCAATCTTTTCAACCTCCTCTGCCCCCAATCGGGGATACAAGGGGAAAAGGACCGTTCTGAGAAACAGCGAATAGGCTTCGGGGCATAAGGCGGGCGGAACCAAGCTGGAACCCATAAGGGTATGCTCAAAGGCGCTTTCCACCGCAATATCCTTCCGTTTGGCATAGGCCTTAACATCCTTCATCCCGGTTTCAAGCACCAGGGGAAAGGCGTAATGGTTATAGGCGTCTCCACCCGGCGTTTCAGCGTTCTCCCGCGGGGTAAATCGTTTATGCCGGGTACGCAACGCGGCCTGGGCATACACTTGGGCAATCTTCCGCCGTTTTTCCAGATTTTTAGGGGCTTCTTTACATTGAATGACCGCCATGGCGGCGTTCAGGTCAGGCAGGCTGTACTCCGGCAGGATAGACAGATTCCGTAATACCGCGGCATCCCGGCGGTTCATCGCATAAAGCAGGGCGCCTCCTCCGGCGGTAAGCATATCCCGCTCTTCAAGACCTATCATAGTAAAGGTCCCATAGGTTCCGTTTCGGACTCCTTCAGCGGGAATAGTGAAGCTCTGGGAACAATCATCAATAACCGGCAAGCCCATCCCCGCAATGCCGGCCATATCAGGGACATACCCAAGGGTTTGACTCACCAGAATACACCGGACTTCAAGCCCCGCTTCTTTTTGGGAAAGGGCCGCCTCAATAGTTTGGGGACTGATAACAGGAATATCCTGGGAAACATCGCAATAGAGCGGGGCAAGCCGCATATCCGCCAAAACCTGGCCGTAATACCGGGGAGCAAGGGCGGATAAAACCACCCCTTGGCCGTCTTCCAAGTTCAACCCTTTTAAAGCCAGGTATAAAACAATCGCGGGGCTTCGCAGGGCTATACAATATTCAAATTGAAGTATATCTTTAGCGATTTGTATAAGCAAACGGGCCTGTTCGCCGGGACCAATCTTATCTTCCACCATGGCGGTAAGAACCGCATCCATCTCCTTTCTTCTGATAGTCGGAGAATAGACTTCTATCATCATGTATGTACCGTCCCGGTGTTTGTTGCAAGCGGATTAATCCCGCGGTCCGCTCCTTTTACCGCAATTCCGCGATCTTCTGTAATTCTTTGGGATTAAAAAGGTCCCGAATGTCCAATATAATAAGGTAGCCGTTCTCCTGGCGTACTACCCCCCGGATATACTCGGCCCCAATGCCGGTTAACATCTGCGGCGGGGGCTGAATATCTTCTTTCTCTATAGTTACCACCCGAGACACCCGGTCAATGATTACCCCTAATTTCATGCCATCAATATCAATAATAATAAACCCGGACAACAATTCGTCTTCTTCTGAAATCAAAATCTTTTTTAAATGAAACCGTTTATGGAGATTTATGATAGGAATAATCTCGCTTCGGAGATTAAAGATGCCTTCTACATAACTAGGGGCGTTAGGTATTGCTCGAATGGCTTGAACCCGGACAATTTCTTTAACGTCCATAATATTAATGCCATACAGTTCTTCGCCGAGCTGAAAAGTAACCAATTGATTTTGATCAGCCATACGCTTTCCTCTTTTTGCCCATGGAACCTATCCTTCATTGCGTTTAATATATTAAATGTACTATTGAATTTGGCTTTCATCAAGTATTTCAAAACAAAAAAGCCTGGCGATTTTCTACTCTCCCGCGTCTTTGAGGCGCAGTACCATTGACGTTAGAGGGCTTAACTTCCGTGTTCGGAATGGGAACGGGTGTAACACCTCCACCATT
>JAITHL010000145.1 GCA_031279975.1 Treponema sp.
TATCAAAAGAGACCGCGGATTAACGCGGATTAGCACTGATTTTCACAGATTTTGTTACCGGTAATCAGCGCAATCCGCGGGCTATTTTTAAAAACTTGATTTAATCAGCGCTTCCCTAGAAAGCGGCCAAGGCGCTGGCAAGAAAATCCTCGCCCAAGAGCGCGGCAATATTCTCCGCAAGGGCGGCCAGGTCTTGCAGGAAACCGCCGTTTTTCTCCTGGATCGCCTGGAGGTTTTGGTTCCGCCCCGCTTCCTCCAGTTCCGCGGCCAAGGCGCTCAGGGCATGGGCGCCGATACTCCGGGCCGCGCCCTTCACGGCGTGGACCAGTATGGTATACTGGTCCACGTTCCCCTGGGCAAGGTATTCCCGCATTTGGGGAATCCGCTTGCGCATATCGCCGCCGAATACGGCCAGGACATTGCGGTAGGCCGAAAGAGAGCCGCCCACGTTAAAGAGGCCGTCCTTCGCCGCGACGCCGGGGAGGTCAAAAACCGCGTCATCCGGCCCGGCCCGGTCCTGCGCATCAAGGCTGATCTGTTTTTCCCGGGGCAGATAGCTTTCCAATAGGGCGTTGAGTTTTTTGGTCTCTATGGGTTTTGAGAGGTAATCGCTCAGGCCGTTCTTCAAAAACAGGTCCCGCTGGTCCGCGACCACATTGGCGGTAAGCATGATGATGGGAATATGCCGGCAAGCCTCGTTCTGTTTGATGAGCGCCGCCGCTTCAAGGCCGTCCATGCCGGGCATCATGTGATCCATAAATAGCAGGTCGTAGCGGTTCTTTTTAACCAGTTCCACCGCTTCCTGTCCGGCAAGGCAGGTATCCACGGTCATGCGGTAGGGGGCCATGAGTTCCGCCGCGACCCGGAGGTTGGTGGGAAGATCGTCCACTATTAACACCCGCGCTTCAGGGGCGGTAAAACTAATCCGCCAGTCCCTGGCCGCATCCCGGGGCGAAGGCGCCCCGTTCAGCGCATTGGCGGCCAGATTCGCGTAGATGGGCATGCGTATGCTGTCCGCCTCCCGGTAGGCCGAAACATCCCCTAATTCGGTCATAATAACCAGCCGGGGAGCGCCGTCCTTGCCGGCTAGGGCAAGGCAGCGCCGGGCATAGATGGAGGATATAAAGGCGAACTGATAATCCCCGTTTTCCAGTTCCTCCAAAAAGGCGTTGAGGGATTTGGCGTATACCGGGGCGATCCCCAGGCTCCGCAGGGCGCTGAGGGCCGCTTCGGCGTGGCGGGGCCGGTCTTCAAAGAGCAGCACCCGCGCATCGGGCCGCTCCACCCGGGCCATAGGCCCGGCGTCCTCGCAGCGCTGCGTGATTACGGCGGTAAAACGGCTGCCCTTGCCGTATTCGCTTTCCACCTGTATTTCCCCGCCCATGGCCTTGCACAGGGTGTTCGCAATCGCCAAACCCAGCCCGGACCCCTCGATCCCCTGGTTTTTCTCCCCATCGATACGGGTAAATTCGGCAAAGAGATTTTTCTTATCCTCCTCCCTAATGCCGATGCCCGTGTCTTGTACCGAGAACAGGAGCTTGATCCTATGGGCGTCCAGGCGTTCCATGGACACCCCCAGGGCTATATGCCCTTCCCTGGTATACTTTACCGCGTTATTCAGCAGGTTGATCAGTATCTGCCGGATATGGGCGCAGTCTCCAATGAGTTTTGCCGGAATAGCGCTGTCCACGGTAACAAAGAAGTCGAGCTTTTCCGCCACCCGCACCCGGATAATGGTGATCACATCGTGGAGCAGGGAGGACATGCAATATTCCTGGGAGGCTATCTCGATACGGCCGGACTCGATTTTGGAAAAATCCAGCACATCGTTGATAACGGAAAGCAGGGCATTGGCGGACTGCTGGATAATGGAAACATATTCATAATTTTCCCCGCTCATGTTCTTCCGCAGCATGATCTCCGATACGCCCAGTATGGAATTCATCGGGGTCCTGATTTCATGGCTCATCCTGGCAAGGAAGGAGCTTTTGCTCCGGCTCTCCTCATCCGCCCGGAGCTTCGCGCTATTCAGCCGGACCAGGATGGCGCATAGTATCCCGCCCATACCAATGCCGCAGACGGTCATAACCGCCGCCATGAGGTAGACATCCTGGTAATAGTTCAGGGCTGGAATCGCAATGCCGATATGCCAGCCGTTGCGCATTCTTTGAAAAAAGGCGATATACTGGTCCCCGTGGTTATTGCTCAGTTTTATCATGGAAACCTGGCCGTCCCCTTGGGCAAACCGCCGCATGGTTTCTATATAGCCGCCCCCCAATGATTCCAGGGGTTTGCCCAAAAACGAGGTATCTGGATGGGCGATAAAACTCATATCCGGCCCCAGGAGCATCCCGTAGCCGGCCTGGGCAAGCCGCAGGGATTCCACATAGGCGGTAATAGAGTTGAAATTAATATCATAGCTGAGTACCCCGTAGAATTCCCCCGCGCTTCCCATAATGGCCAGGGAAATGGAAATAATCTTTGAGCCGTCCCGGGCGTCCGGGTAGGGCGTGGAAATGGTGATCTTTTCCGGGTCCTCTATTGCCGTAACATACCAGGGCCGCAGCTCAGGGGCATACTGCGCGGGAGGCCGCCACCCGCTGCCGTCGAAAAATTCCCCCCCAATGGCGCCATAGATGCTGATAAACCCCGGTATCCCCTCCTGATGATCCCTGAGCCATCCGGTCATCTCGATAAGATACCTATTGATCTCTTCCAGGCTTTGGCCGCGTTCTAGCCGGTTGCGTATCGCCAATGCCGTGCTGAGTATTGAAATCCGCCCCTCCCGCAGCCGGGATTCCACGGTGGATTCCGCAATGGTAAGCATACCCGCCGCGTTGGCATACATATACTGTTCCACTATGCCGCTTACAAATACATTACTGATGAGCACCATGGTAAAAAACACAAGGCCGACAAAAATGAGCTGTTTGTAATTATGAGAAAGAATTGCGCCTATGGTCATTGGAACCGCCAATACCCTCCGGAGGTATGTAACGCATTACTCTACTTTGAAGCGGTCTACCTCGCCGCTGAGAGCGCCGATGCTGCGCTTATTAACGCCGCTTATCTCCTGTACCTGCGCCGCCGCCTGATTGATCTGATCCGCCCCGGCGGCCATCTCATCTATGCTCCGGGCAACTTCGGCGCTGATCGCTTCCAGGCGGCGGCTTTTCTGGCTTACCCCCTCGCTCTCCGCGGCTATTTCCCCGGATTGCCGCTGTACCGCGCTGGTAATCCTATGGAGGCGCTCGACGGCTTCCCTAATATACTTACTGCCCTCCCCCTGTTCTTCCATGGAAGACCGGATATGCTGTTCCTGATCCGTAACAAGGCGCAGTTCCTGATCGATGGTTTCAAAGCGGTCCAGCACCGAGACGATTAATTGGGAGATGCTATTTATGGAAGATTTTATCTTCTTGAGCATGGCCGCGGTGGTTTTTGACTGTTCCGCCGAGGATACGGCGAGTTTGCGGATTTCCCCGGCCACCACCGCGAATCCCTTGCCAACCTCCCCCGCGTGGGCCGCCTCAATGGCCGCGTTCATGGAAAGCAGGTTGGTTTGGCTTGCGATGGAATTCATCACCGCGTTAATCGCCAAAAGCCCTTCGGATTCCTGGACGATCTCCTGAAAGCCCGCCGAAACGCTCTGCAAGCCCGCCTTGCCGTTTTCAGAGGACTCGGCTAGGGCGCTGACATTCTCCGCGTTCCGGTTCAAGGTATCCGCCACGGTTTGAATATTGGCCAGCATCTTCTCAATTGCCGCCGCCGACTGGCTTACCTCCCCGGCCTGGCCGCTAATCTGGGCGTTAAGGTCAACAATACGCTCCTTAATACGCCCCATGGCCGAACCGGTTTCCCGGACCTCCGCCGACTGAAGGGCAACCCGCTCCTTCATGCTTTGAATATTCGCGGCCATCTGGTTTATCGCCGCGGAGGTCTCGGTCATGTTGGCCGACAGGGTTTCCCCGGTGTCCGAAAGCGCCTGGGTCTTGCCCTTGATAAGCCCTATCAGGCCCCGCATTTTTTCAAAGGTCGTGTTGAACACCGCCATAATCCCGGCTATCTCGCTAATATTCCCCCCGGCTTGGCAGTCCAACTGTTTGGTAAGGTCCCAGGCCGCGGAGATTTCTTGGAGGGCGTCCACAATGCGCCGCAGGGGTCCGGCGATGCGGCGGGTAATGATAATCAAAACGATCCCGGCGATGAGCAAAAAAACCAGTACCAGGAGGCTGGAAAAAAGGAGCAGGCGGTTTGTCCCGGCAAACACATCTTTATAGGGAATAAGGCTTACCAGCAGCCAGTCCGCTTCAGGGATGCGCGCGGAATAGAAAAAAACGTCCCCGTCATGCATGGCATAACTTGGGGAAGCAAAGGCCGCGGCCCTATGCGCTTCAAGGCCGGACTCAGTAAAAAAATCCTTTTGCATCACCGCCTGTTTATCGCTGTTGGTAATAAAAAGGCCCTTCCGGTCCAGGATATAGGTCTTTTGCGCGCCATCGTTCTCCAGGGCCGTCAGGGATTCCAGATAATCGATGGAAAGCTCCTCGGTTGCCACGCCCCGGTCATTCCCGGCGCCGTCGAATACGATCATGGAAAAGGCTATGATCAAATTTTTGGTGGCCGCGTCAATATAGGGGTCCGCATAGGCAATCTTGCCGCCGGCTTTTTTCGCGTCCACAAACCAGGGGCGTTTGGTCTGGTCATAGGCGTCTTCGGGGACCCAATCGGTATTCAAGACAAAATAGCCCCCCGGATCATTCCATTTAGTGTTATTGGAATAGTACAGATAGGTAATATCCGGCATGGTCCGCCGTATGCGTTCCAGGAATTCCCGCATCCGTTCCGGGGGAACCGGGTCTTGGAGGCTGGACAGCGCCGAGACCCCCGCCGCGGTATGTTCCAACAGGGCGGTATGTTCCCGGAGCATGGCCAATACCGCCCCTTGGATACGGCCCATGGATTCGCTGGTATGCTCCATAACCTGGCGGTACGCGACGGCCCGCAGGTTATAAAAAAAGATTATCGATAAAACAAGCGAAATACCAATAATGATTCCCAGGGCCGTTATGGTGAACCACGCGGCGAGGGTCATTTTTTTACCCATTAGCAACTCCTCCCCCGGCGCGGGCGGCAAGGCGGCTTCCTGAAAAAAAACCCGCCAAACGGCGGGTTGGATGATACTCCGGGAGCGACGGGGCTTGAACCCGCGATCTCCGGCTTGACAGGCCAGCGTGATAAACCAGCTTCACTACGCCCCCTGAAGATATTCATAGTCTAACAAACTGGAAAAAAGATGTCAAGGGGTCCTGGGGCCGGCGCGTAAAAAAAATGTCCCCCCCGCCTGTTCTCTGATTCCCTGTTCCCTTGACCTGCGGGGCCAAACATGCTACCTTCTCCCTGCCGGCCCGCGGTCTCAAACTCCGGTCTTGAACCTCCGCCCGGCGTCAAATTAACCAGCATTGCCCTAGGGAAGCGCTGATTAATCCGGGCTTTTACCAGGTTCACGGATTACTGCTGATTACCCCTGATCTTAAATCCGTGAAAATCTGGAGACTCTTTGCTAACGCCCTATTAATCACCGTTTCCCTAAGCAGGCGCCGCCTCAAGGGGCTTGTTTTTCCCTCATGCGGCCGGCGTATCTGGCCGATAAAAAAAGTTTGCCCCGGCGCGGCCCTTTCCCTCTGGGAAGGAATCAAGTATACTGGTAAGAAGCGACTATGAAAGGTTTTATCCTGGTCCGCGCTTTTGCGGCCTTCACCATTATTACCGCCGTTGCGGCGGGCCTGCTCCTCGGCTGGTGTTTAGCGGAAACGGCGAATATCAAGGGGCAGGAAAATTTTGTCGAATTTGCCCCGGCCCTGCCCACCAAGATCCTCGACATCCATGGAGACCTGATCACCGAATTTTCCGCGGATGAAAAACGGGAGCTGGTATTGTTAAGCGAGCTGCCCCGGCATCTTATCTACGCGGTGCTGACCCGGGAGGACCCGAATTTTTATTACCACCATGGATTTAGCATCCGGGGAATAAGCCGCGCGCTTATGGGGCAGCTTATCGGAAAAAATTGGGGAGGGGGATCCACCATTACCCAGCAGGTGGCGGGAACCCTGTATACCGACCGGACCGAAAAGACCTTGTCCCGGAAAATCCGGGAACTTTGGTGGGCAATCCAGATGGAACGGCGGTATACCAAGAATGAGATACTGGAAACCTACCTGAACTATATGTACATGGGGCCGGGAACCTACGGGGTTGAGGCGGCGAGCAAATATTTCTTCGGCCACAGCGCCCGGGAGATTACCCTGGCGGAGGCGGCAATCTTGGCGATCCAGCTTTCCAGCCCCGCCCGGTATAACCCCCTGGATAATCCCAATGTGGCCATGAACCGGCAACGGTCCCTTTTAAACCGTATGATCGAATTCGGCTATGCAAGCCAGGAGGAGGCGGACGCTTCCTTTGCCGAATACTGGGGGAACTACGATTATACCCGCGCCTCGACCGCCGCCTATTACCACCGGGAAGACGCCGCCCCCTGGTTCAGCGAATATGTCCGCCGGGAACTGGAAACCTTGATGTATGGGACCATGGATTACTACCGGGACGGGTATACGGTACATACTACCCTGGACCTCCGCTTCCAGGCTGCGGCGGCTCAGTATATGGAACAGGGCATAGCCCGGGCCAATAGGGAATTTAACCGCTCCCGGAGCACCCGCTTTGACCGGGCCGAGCGGGTGTATATCCCCATCGTGGACCTCCTCTCCCTCACCTTCAACCTGGGCCGCCTCCGGTCTACCTCCAGCGCCCAAATCGAACAAAAAGCCCAGGCCCGGTATACCAAGGCTATCAACCCCGTGGTGGATATGGCGGCCCTCCTGTTCGGCATACAGGACCTGAAAACCATGACCGGCAGCGGCTATGAGGACCTAAAAACCGCCACGGAACGGAACGTTGTTGAGGGGGCATTGATCACCATTGAAAACGAAACTGGCCATATCAAGGCGATCATCGGGGGGTCCAAATACGACGAATCGAACCAGCTGATCCGGGCTGCCCAAGGCAAGGTTATGCCGGGCAGTTCCTTCAAACCCCTGTACTACTCCGCGGCCATTGATTCTAAGAATTTCACCCCCGCTTCGCTTATCTATGATCTGCCCATGGTCTTCCATAATGATAACGGCGCCCCCTACATCCCCCTGAATTTCCGGGGCGAATGGAAGGGCTCCGTACTGCTCTACGAAGCCCTCGCCCAATCCATGAATGTGCCTTCCCTCAAGATACTGGACGGCATCGGCTTCGACGCGGCCATTGACCGGGCGGCGGCCCTCTTGGGCATTAACGATCCGGATGACAAGCGCAAGACCTTTCCCCGGGTCTACCCCTTGGGTTTGGGCATCATCGCGGTGTCCCCCTTGCAGATGGCCCGGGCCTTCGCGGTGTTTGCCAATCAGGGCCGGGACGTTACCCCCATTGCCATACGCTCCGTGGAGGACCGGAACGGACGGGTGGTGCTGGATAATGAGCGGGAACTCCGGCAGCGGCAGCGGCGCATGGGCTCGGATATTCAGATCATCAGCCCCCAAAACGCCTATGTGATGACCGCCCTGCTCCGGAAAACCGTGGAATCCGGTACCCTGGCATCAGGCTCAGGCTGGGGGGCGAAGTTCACCTTCCGGGACGCCGAGGGAAAACGCTACCAGATTCCGTCGGCGGGAAAAACCGGCACAACCCAAAACTGGTCCGACGCATGGACCGTGGGTTTCACGCCCTACTATACCACCGCCATCTGGTTAGGCTTTGACCGGCCTGGCAATTCCCTTGGCGTTACCTTAACCGGCGCGTCCCTGGCCGGCCCGGTCTGGGGGGATTATATGGGCGAAATCCACGCGGGGCTTCCCCAAAAGCATTTCATCCGCCCCTCGTCGGGCCTTACGGATGCCGCGGTTTGTACCCAAACCGGCTTGCGGCCCGCCGCGGCCTGCCCCCGGACCGTAACCCTTACCTTCCTTAACGGAACCGCGCCTTCCGGCGTTTGCGCTGTGCATACCAGTCCGGCGTCCATCGCGGCGGCGTTGAACAACAAACCCATGCCTTCGCTCATCATTGACGACTCCAATCTGATAAAGGACCTCAAACTGCCGGTATTACCAGCGGATGTTCTAGCGGATATAGAACAGGGACGGCAGGACGGCCAGGAACCGGAGGACGGGGAAACTCCCCAGAGCGGCTATGGCTTGGAACTGCCCAGTTATAACCCGCTATTAGAATAACAGGAGAGGTATATATGCAGGTTCCTATCAAGGACATCATCGTAAAAAAACGGATGCGCAAAGATATGGGGGATATTACGGTGCTGGCGGAAAGCATGAAGCGCTTCGGGCAGATTAACCCCATCACGCTGAGTAAAAAAAACATCCTCATCACCGGAGGCCGGCGCCTGGAGGCAGCCCGTTCCCTGGGGTGGCGGACCATCAACGCGGCCATTATCGATGCCCCGGAACGGCTTGCCAAGCTGGAGTACGAAATCGAGGAAAACATCCAGCGCCAGGACCTTTTGCCCGAAGAAATCGCCCGGGCAACCCGGGAACTCTATAAACTCAAGAATCCCGGCATCTTCCGCCGCTTGTGGAACGCCCTGGTCCGGGCCTTTAAATACATTTTTAGGATAACCGAATAGGGCCGAAAAGCGGACGGTTGCCGGCTGCGGGAGCCGCGCCGCGGGCCATCCCCGCCCGCGGCTCCCCCCTTGGGCTCAGGGATCGGCCTTCTTTTCAAAATGGGAAAATTCCATGGAAAAGGTAGCCCGGCCCTGGCTCACGGTGCGCAGGGCGGTCATAAAGCCGAACATCTTTGCCATGGATGCCCGCGCCTTTACCTGATCCGATCCGGGTTTGGAGTCCAGGCTCTCCACATGGCCGCCCAGCTTGCTCACCAGGCTTATCACTTCCCCCACATAGTCCTTAGGCGTAAAAATATCCACCGCCATTACCGGCTCCAGGAGTATGGGCCCCCCTTCGCCGCACGCCTCGTCTATCCCCAAACTGGCGCAGGCTTCAAAGGCAAATTCAGTCCCCGTCAGCTCTGAATACTTGATGTCCGTGAGGGTAACGCCCACGTCAATGCAGGGATAGCCCATGACAATGCCTGAGGCGAGGGCGCCCTGTACGCCCCGTTCCACCGCGTCATAGATGCTCTCTGGGATTCCCCGGTCCTTAACCGCGCAGGTGTATTGATTCCCCGCGCTCCGGGGCAGCGGCTCCACCCGGAAGCGCAACGCCGCGGCGTTTTCCTTGCCGCCGATAATTTTGCAGAAGGTTTCGCTCCGTTCCACCCCCCGGCTTATGGATTCCCGGTAGGTAACCTGGGGCTTCCCCACCCGGGCTTCCAGGTTATATTCCTTTTCTATCCTGGTCTTCAACACATCCAGATGGAGTTCCCCCATGCCGGAAATAATAAGCTGGCCGGTTTCCTCATGCTCCTTCATCGTAAAGGTGGGGTCCTCCTTTGCCAGGAGGACCAGCGCGTCCTTCAATTTATCCTGATCCGAAAGGGTTTTCGGTTCAATGGAAACCGAAATAACCGGTTCGGGGAAGCGCATCTTTTCCAAAACCACCGGCCAGCCTTCGCTGCCGATGGTGTCCCCGGTCTGGACAAATTTCATACCTATTATCACCCCGATATCCCCGGCGGATAGTTCCTCCAGGGGCTCTGATTTATTGGAATGCATCCGCAGTATCCGGTTCGCCCGTTCCCGTTTTTTCTTCCCCGCCACGTAGAGCGTTGATCCGGGTTTCAGGGTCCCGGAGTACATACGGATATAACAGAGGCTCCCGGCTTCCCGGTCGTTTTGAATTTTAAATACCAGACCCAAGGGCGTTCCGCCGGGATCGCAGGGGACCTCCACCGGCTCGTTTTTCTTGAGGTGATAGCCCTGGGCCGGGACGGTTTCATCCGGGGCGGGAAGATAATCCACCACCGCGTCAATTAGGGGCTGGACCCCCATGTTCCGCCGGCTTGCCCCGGCCAGCATGGGCAGCAGGTCCCGGTTTAAGGCGCCCTTGCGAAGCTCCCCCCGGAGCAGTGCCGGTTCCAGCGGCGCTCCGCTGATATACCGCTCGGTAACGGCGTCTGAAATTTGGGACAGGGCGTCGATGAGCTTTTCCCGCCACGTTCCGGCCAGGGCCTCCCGTTCCGCGGCAATGGGGGAAAAGCAGAGCTGTTCCCCTTCGGCCCCGTCCCAGCGGATTTCCCGCATATCGATAAGATCAATAACCCCTTCAAAATTCCCTTCCTTTCCGATGGGTATCTGAATGGCCGCGGGGTTAACCCCCAATTTCGCCTGAATATCCTCCAGTACCTGAAAAAAATCCGCCCCCAGGCGGTCCATCTTGTTTACATAGCCGATGCAGGGGACCCGGTAGCGTTCCGCCTGGCGCCAAACGGTTTCGGTTTGGGGTTCCACCCCTCGGACCGCGTCGAAGATCGCCACCGCCCCGTCTAGCACCCGCAGGGAGCGTTCCACCTCGGCGGTAAAATCCACATGCCCCGGGGTGTCAATAATGTTGATCTGAAATTTTTTCTCCCCCTTCCGGCCTTTGGCCTCAAGGTCCCCTGCCGGGGCGTCCCGCAAAAGCTGCCAGTAGGCGGTAGTCGCCGCGCTCTGGATGGTAATGCCCCGGGCCTGCTCCTGTTCCATCCAGTCCATAACCGCTTCGCCGTCATCGACCTCCCCCATACGGTGGCTTTTTCCAGTATAATAGAGCATCCGCTCGGTGGTGGTGGTCTTTCCGGCGTCAATATGGGCCATGATACCGATATTACGCATCATACTCAGCATGGAAAAAGTCCTATTTCTTCCCTGAATACAGGGTCATCACCATCTTGTCCTGGTACTTCTTGATAAAGTTGTACCACAGGGCTTTCTTTTTGGTGAGCGCCGGGCTTTTGCGGCCCATAAGCCGCAACTTCTCATATATGCCTATGGCGTTCTTTGCCGCGAGGTAGGTCTTAAGCTGATCGCTGGAAAAAATCTGGGCGGCCTTATCATCCAGCTCTTGATCCAGGGAATCCTCAAAGGTACGGAGCAGAAAATCGTATTTTTCGGTGATTCCACGGGTATAGTCAAGGATCAGCCGGTCAAATTGGGGGATAAGCCCCATAATTTCGATAAAGTTGTGCAGCAGGGCCACCGCCGCGGCATAATCCTCATCCTGCATATAGGTTTTAACCGCGATCCGGCATAACTGCTGGAAAGAAGCGTTGCTGAGGACCGGTATATTGTTGATAGGCTGCGCGGGGGTTACCATGAAGGGGGGCATAACGCCGGAGGCCACGGACAGCAGGTCCATCAGGTCCAGAAATATCTTCTGTTCCCAGAGATTCTCTTTAATAGAAGAAAAAAGCGAGATCAAAGCGGCGCTGAACTGTTCCTTATACCGCTCTTCAGGCTTAAATACCGCCTCGCAGGTGGGCAGCAACACCCCCTTGAATTCAATCATCCCCGTATCCAGGAAATACACCAGATTATTCTTGAACAGAACGCAAGGGTCCGCCCCGGAATTCTCCTTTATATAGTTGAGATACACCTGCTTGCTCACCATGATGCGGGATTCCTTCGGGGATAATTCATTGGCCCTGGTTTGCAGCCGGGCGCCGGTATTCAGGAGGAACCCCGAAAGATCCCCCAGTTCCGTAACGATCAGGGGGCTTGAGGTATTCCCTCCGGTTATGCCCGCGGAAATCTTAAACACCGGCAATATCACCGCGTCCCCGGTGCGCTGGGTATTGATATTCGGATCGGCGACCACATTGGTCTTGGCAAAATAATCGATAATGCACAGGGTAACGGTCAAAGCATCGGAAGCGGAAGCGGCCACCACCACCATTTCATCCCCCCGCTCCCGCCGGCTTACCGCCTGGCACTGGGTGGAAATATACTGTATCTCATTGTTGATGGTCCGATCCAGGGTATGGAGCATGGAAAGGTTCTTCCGGGTATCCTGGCAGAACTTGGTATACCCATGGATATCGAGCATGGCGATATACAGGTTGGAGATCGACAGGGTCCGTTTCATATCCCCCGCATCGGGGAACTGCTTGTCGGGAATAACCAGTTCCTTCCAAAGCCGCGGATGGGACGCCGGGCTTAGGGGGGCAAAAAATCCCCAATTCAAACGCTTAATCAGATCGAATAGGCGCATAAGAACCGGATGGGACCGTTCATCCTTGAGCAACGGAGCGGCAAACTGCTTGAGGGCCGAAAAGGAGGCTATCTCGCGGGTTACCACCCGGTCATACAGAAAGGAGAACAACTCATGTTCTGATACGGTTTCATTAAAATCAGTCAGCTCTTTCATCCTTCACTTCTTGCTACCAGTATAGCATGTTCTATTTCGTTTTTATAGTATTGCCCCCTGGTTTATACCATAAATATACGGTATACTATGACCAGGAGGGGCAACATGGAAACAGCGGCATTTTTGAACGATTCGGGAATAGCCTTAACGGAGGCTAACCATCCTAACGAGGCGATTCCGTTGTTCCGCAAAGCCCTGATCATGGAACCGGAAAATCCCTTTTTATGGACCAATTTAGGAATTGCCCAACAACGGACCGGGGATTATGAGGAGGCCATAGCCAGTTTTCAGCGGGCCATCTGCATCGAAGACGCCTTGGCGGACCCCTGGGTTTCTATGGGCCTCATCTACTATGAAACAGAACAATTTGAACTGGCGGAAGAATGTTACCACTCCGCCCTGCTCCGGGAAGAGGGCGCCCCCAAAACTTGGAACAACCTGGGGGTGCTCTACTTTGCGGAGGGCAGCTATGAAGAAGCCCGGCACTGCTTTGAAGAGGCGGTCAGCCTGGCCCCCCTCTACTATGAGGCCCTCTACAACCTCCGGGATGCCTGCCGGGAACTCCAGGATTACCGGGCCGCGGGGGAATTCAACCGTATCTTGACAGAAATGGATCGGCGGATGCATTTCCCTCCCCGTTCCATGTGCTGAGGGAAGCGCGGTGCGGGTCCTCTATATTGCGGAAATAGTCGGCAAGGCGGGTATCCACGCGGTAAAAAAGGGGCTTGCCACGCTCAAGGCGCAGTACCAGGCATCCTTTGTGATAGCCTGCGCCGATGGCGCCACCGGGGGAAACGGCCTGGGCCGCGGTCATGGGGCCTATCTGCGGAAACTGGGGGTTGACGCCATCACCACAGGGGAATGTTGTTTTTACAAAAAAGACCTGACGGAGAACCTGGAAAAAATTCCCTATGTGCTGCGGCCTGAAAACTTGAACCCCCAAGCCCCGGGCCGCGGATGCCGGACCTTTAAAGCGGGCAATGAAAAAATAGCCCTGGGGGTGCTTCTTGGACAAAGCGGTTTCAGCAGGCTCCATGGAGAGAACCCCTACGCCCGCCTGTCGGCCTTGCTGGAACGGCTGCGCCGGGAAAGCCCCTATGTGATCATCGATTTCCACGCCGAGGCAACGGCGGAAAAACTTACCCTCTTTGCCGCCGCCGACGGCCGCTGTTCCGCCATGATCGGCTCCCATAAGCGGGTTCAGACTGCGGATGAACGGATACTCCCCCAGGGAACGGCGGTCATTACCGACGCGGGCAGAACGGGAAGCGTTAATTCGGTCGGGGGGTGCGATATTGCCTTGAGGATACGGGAATATCTTACGGGAATTCCCGAATGGACCCGTGAGGCATGGGAACAGCCTGAAGTACAGGGGGTGGCGCTCGACCTTAATCCCGACGGCACGGCGGCGTCCATACGCCGCATCCGCCATCCGGTTCCTGAAATGGCCCCCATACCCCAGCAAGGGGCCTAGTATGCAGAGGGGTCTAGTATGATCGAACAGGGGAGCATTGAATCCCTTTCAGGCGTTCTGGCGGTTGTACGCCCCAAAAGTTCCGCCGCCTGTTTCGGTTGCATGAAACAGCGTTGTAAAGCGGGCCGGGAACTTATCCAGGCGGAAAACCCCCTGGGGCTTTCCCTTGCCATCGGCCAAGTGGTGGAAACTGAGTTCCCCGCCGCGTCCGCCAGGGCGCAGGCCGCCCTGGCCTTGGGGCCGCCTGTTTTGAGCTTCATTGCCGGGTATCTCCTGGCCGGCCTTGCCGCTGCTCCAAGCGATCCCTTCCGGGCCTTCTGCGGCGCGGCGGCCCTCTTTGCTACGGCCCTTATCGTCTACCGTATACGCCGGCGCTTTCCGCCCAAAAACCTTCAGCGCATCATAGGCATCATCAGCGAACCAGGGCAGGGAACAGCTACCCGGTAAGCCGGCGGGGAAGGGGCCGGCGGTTTACCGCTTACCAGGAACAGCGGGCGGCGCGCCGTTCCCGGCAAGCCGCTTCCTTGCTCCGGTTTTTGCGAGACCAGGCCCGCAAAAACGCGCCCCCTTAATTTCCTTCCTTGATAATCTCTATCTTGATCCCGTCGTTTTGGTCCACTTCGCTCTTGGGGGGAATGGATATTTTTAAAATGCCGTTTTTGTACACCGCCTTGACCTGTTCTTGGGCGTATTTATCCAAGGGTACATAATACTTTTGTTTTTCAATATCCTTCATTTTAAGGCGGCGCTTAAAATACCGGACGTCTTCATCAACCGGGGGAGCGTCATCCCCGTTGCGGGGAAGTTTTGCCTCAAATACCATATAGTCCCCCTGGAACGAGAGGCTGATGTCCTTTTCATCGAAGCCCGCCAGGGCGAATTCAAAGATCATGCTCCGGTCGGAGGTCATGTACACGTTCATCGGGGGATAGGAATAATTGGGGTAATAATCGGTATTCTCGTCAAAATAACATTTAGGGCCAAAGCCCCCCCGATGGCCGAAACGCCCTTGCCCCTCAAATTCAGAACCGTATTGGTCAAAATTCCGGTGCAGTTCATTTTTAAAATTCTGGGCCGCCTCGAATATCTCATCAAAGATGGCGCCCAAATCCACATAACCCTTACTGCTTTTCATACTGCCTCCTTGCGCCCCCAAGGGCGCGCGCGCCGGCCTTCCAGCCCGGCGAAAATAGAACCCTCCAGCGAGCGGTTCCGCTATTCCTAATCAATATACTACGCCCGGAGGGGATAGACAATGGGGGAAGCCGCGTGTCCGCTTTGCGGACACCCCTAGGGCAACGCTGATTTAACCGGCATTATCAAAGGGGACTACGGCAAAAGGTTACGCCTTTTGCCCCCGGCGGATTGAAAAGATACCGCTAAACTGCCTAACCAAAGGGTCCACAGATTGCGACCCCGCGGCTCGGCCCGGATTTTCACGGATTACCAGGGCTGGGAACCGGGGGACAGAAACGGATATTTAGAGGCTGTTGCAAAACCCGGTTGGTTTTGCAACAGCCTCTTTATTCTATAATTTATAGAGGACAGACGATATGGCTGGGTGGGCTGAGAATGGGCAGGCTAAAGGTTGCTATCCGCGAGCGGGAGCGGGGTTGCTCTGTTATCTGGTACTTGTTAGCTGTTCCCCATATCCCGCCTCTTGCGTTATCCCACCCCATGACCGGCGGATTAGGGAAGCGCGGACTACGGCAAAAAGGCCGCGCCTTTTATTACCCCCGCTGAGGAGTGGGGACGTGTCCCGCTGTCAACAACTTAAGAGATTAGCGGGGGGGCAAGCAGGGCGAGCGCACTATGATAACCACGGGATAAAAAATGAGGTAAAATCCAAGTCAACCAACACATATTCGGGAGGGGAGTTATGGGAGACAGGAGATTACCGCCGCTCATGGAGTATTTCTCGGAAGTACAAGACCCAAGGGCTCTCCCAAAATTAAATACTACGTATTATTTACGAAGGTTTCAGCGTATAATTTCAATCCTTATGGAACCTGTCTCCCCGCAACTTTATCTCAAGCATTTGTTCGTCAGAAACG
>JAITHL010000152.1 GCA_031279975.1 Treponema sp.
GTTGGTTTCGGAACACGTCCTGCGGTTTCTCAGGCTAAAGCCTGCGGACTAAAGTCCGGTGAAACCGCGTTTTTAAGCGGAAGCTGTTCTGAAACTGAAGTTTCAGAACAGCTCTAATAGACGTATACGGCGCGGGAGCGCGGACAGCGCTTGCGCGTCTAAAAGGATAGCCCCAAGGGGTCCCGCATCCGGCGCTTAAAGAAGGCCCGGCTCTCCCAAGAAGACCGGCTCAAACCCGCCGGGCATCCGGCGCAGGACAGGCAAGCCCTGAGCGGCTTGGCAAGCGATATTTCCACGCTCCGCACATGGAGCGCGGGGCGTATACATTGCATACCCTCGATTAGGCGGATTATCCATGAAAATCCAGGCAGTCCGTTTTCCGCTTCCCCCCACTCGCCTGGCGTTGTTTGCGATGGGCGCAAGGCCAAGCCAGCCGGGGCTACACCGCCCGGCAGCCCTGTTGAATGGCCTCCACGTTCATGGCCACAAATTTATGTTTATCCGGGGGAAAGAATTTTTTAAGAATCCCTTCGATGTTATCAAGGGCTAAGGCGCCGGTGAGCTTTGCCAATGCCCCCAGGGCCACCATGTTGGCAAAGCGTCCGTTTCCGATCCCTTCCGCCAAGCCCTGCGCGTCGAGCTTTACCACCCGCAGATCGCTCCGCTTCGGCTCATCCTTAACCAGGGCGGCATTGATGAGCATAAGGCCGCCGCTTTTGAGTATGCCCTCGCACAGGGGAAGGGAATCGCTGTTCATAACCAGGGCTGAGTCGGGAAGGGTTACCAGGGGGCTCGCGATCTCCGTCTCCGAGACGATTACCGAGGCGCGGGCGATGCCGCCCCGTTTTTCCGCGCCGTAAAAAGGAAAGAAGGTAACGTTCTTGCCCTCTTCCATGGCGCAGTATACCCATATCTGTCCCAGGGAGATGATCCCCTGGCCGCCGAAGCCCGCAAAAAAAGATTTTTCGGTCATTGCGCCTCCTCCAAAGCGTCCTTGATCTCCCCCAAGGGAAACGCGGGGATCATATACTGTTCCAGCCATTCCACCGCTTGCAGCGGCTCCAGGTTCCAGTTGGTGGGACAGGGGGAGAGGACCTCCACCAGGGTAAAACCTATGCCCCGCCGTTGGGCTTCCAGGGCTTTTTTGATATACCCCTTGGTTTTCCGCGTATTGGCCGGGGTGTTAAGGGCGCCCCGGGCAATGTACCGGCTTCCCCGCAGGCCGGCCAAAAGTTCCGCCACCTGTATTGGATAGCCCATGCCCGCCGCCCCGGGGTCCCGGCCCTGGGGGGCGGTGGCCGCCTTTTGGCCCACCAGGGTCGTGGGGGCCATCTGGCCGCCGGTCATGCCGTAAATAGCGTTGTTGACAAAGACGGTGGTGAATTGTTCCCCCCGGTTGGCGGCGTGGATCATCTCCGCGGTCCCGATGGCCGCCATATCCCCGTCCCCCTGATAGCAGATTACCAGGTGGTCCGGCAGAATCCGCTTAATCCCCGTGGCCGCGGCGGGGGTGCGTCCGTGGGCGGGCTGCACCGAATCGAAATCAAAGTAGAGGTCCGCCCAGATCGCGCAGCCCACGGGGTTGGTAATAATCGTTTGGTCCCGCAGGCCCAGCTCGTCAATAAGTTCCGTGATGATCCGGTGTATGACCCCATGGCCGCAGCCGCCGCAGTATTTTGTGGGGACCCGGTAAAGGCTTTCCGGGTGTCCGCGCAACAGTTTCATGCCTTCCTCCAGCAATGCTCTGGGAACCGGTGATTAACCCGGCGCCGGACCTCCGGCCCGCGATCACCGGTCCCCGCGAACCTATGGTTCGATGTATTTGCTCATTTCATTACGCAAATACGGGTAAGCGGGACTGATTTCGGACCATAGTCCGCATCCTCGATTGGATTCGGACCAAAGGCCCGCAATCAGTCCTTCCCTTGATCCAGTATAGCCTTGGCAGCCGCAAAGACCTCCGCTTCCTGGGGGACAACCCCGCCGCAGCGGCTCAACAGATGGACCGTATTGGGCGGCGTCTTGCCGAACACCGCGAGTTTAACATCCTCCACCAACTGGCCCATGCTCATCTCCACCGTGAGTATGGGCTTGCCCTCCGCCGCAAAACGGGCAAGGGCTTCGGCGGGAAAGGGCCACAGACTGACGGGCCTGAACAGGCCAAGCCTAATGCCCGCTTGGGCCGCAAGCTGCTGGGCGCCCAGGGCGACCCGGGCGGCGGTTCCATAGGCGACCATGATCAGGTCTCCGTCTTCGCCGGAACACTCATAGCGGACTTCCCGCTCCCGGAGGGTTTCGTACCGGGCAAAGCGTTCCCGGATTTGGGCTTCCATGGACTCAGGGGAAAGGTTGAGGGAGCTGATGCGCCGGGCTTGGCGGCCCTGCCTATGCCCCACCGCCCAATCCCGGGGGGGCAGCCGCGCCGGGTCAATTGCATCAGGCAAGACCACCCCTTCCATCATCTGCCCGATGATGCCGTCGGCCAAAATAATGGCGGGCATACGGTAGGCGTCGGCAAGCTCAAAGGCCAGGAAGGTCAGGTCCGCGCATTCCTGCACGCTCTTGGGGGCCAGCACTATGCACCGGTAATCCCCGTGGCCGCCCCCCCGGGTGGCCTGAAAATAATCGCCCTGGGCCGGCGCTATGGAACCCAGCCCCGGACCGCCCCGGACCACATTGACCGCCACCAGGGGAATATCCGCCCCGGCGGCATAGGAGATTCCCTCCTGTTTCAGGCTGATGCCCGGGCTTGATGAGCTGGTCATGGACCGGGCCCCGGCGGCGGACGCGCCGTACACCATATTAATCGCCGCCACTTCGCTTTCGGCCTGAATAAATACCCCCCCCCGGTCCATGATATGGGCTGCCATATAGGCGATCAGCTCATTCTGCGGGGTAATGGGATAGCCGAAATAGGCGCGGCACCCCGCCCGGAGCGCGGCTTCCGCAATGGCTTCGTTGCCCTTCATTAAAACTTTCTTGGGCCGCAATGGGTTCATGCTTCGGTTCCTTCTATAAGATAGAGGGTAAGGCATACGTCGGGGCATACTTCATAGCAGTTTCCACAGGCAATGCATGCCTCCGCCGAGGCCGCCCGGACCGGGTAGCTTCCCGAACCGTTGGGCGCCCCGTCCTGTTCCAAAACCTTTACCGGACAGGCGCGGACGCAGAGCAGGCATCCCTTGCAAAGCTCCCGGTCAACGGCTATTTTTCCTCTTTTTTGGGCCATTCCCTTCCTCCAACAAGATGCAGTGGGTGAGGGGAAGCCCGTGTCCGTAAAGCGGACGCCGCCCCTCGCTCCAAAGGCTATCCGCCAAGCGCCGCAACGCCCCCGCCGGGGGGTCAGGCCCACTGTCAACAACTTAAAAAAATAAGCGGGGGAGGTCGCGTACCCTCTGAGGTACGACCCCTACGGGCGCGCTTCGTTGCGCCCTGCCCCCGTAACGCCCCCGCCGGGGGGCCGAAAGGCCCCCCGGTCCCCCCGTAAGTTTGTTGGCATTGCCTTCCAATCCCCCGGCAGCGGTAATCAGCGCCGGCCGCAAGGTATCCCGGACTCCCGGTTGACCCTGGGGCGCTATTCACCCTATCATAAAACCGTGGCGGGCGCAAGAAGCGGGGGGCTGGATGAAAACGGTTCCCGGCGGGCAAAAAATTTATCAAAAACCTTGCTTTTTTGGCTGGTTTTCGGCGTTTTTGTTATCGGCCTGTTCATAGCCAATTGGGAAAAAATTCAAACCACCCTGCGGAATACCGGCGTGGCGGAGCGGCTTATACAAAACCGGAACCAGGAGGCCCATGCCGCCGCTGAAAGGCCGGCGGAACCTGAAGCGCCGGTTGAGCAAATCGAGGCGCTTGAAATACCAGCGGAACAGGTTGAAGCGTTTGCGGCGCCGGGGGAAGAAAATTCCAGGGAAGGCATGGTTTCTGAGCCAATGCCGGCGGACGCCTATCCCCTGGAAAGCGCCGGAAAAGCGGCGGCCCAAGCGCTTGCGGATGAGGCGGATGCCGTTGCCGGCGCGGCGGCGTCCCGCGGGGAAGCTGGCGGCCAAGGACCGGCGGTTTCAGTTCCGCCGACGCCCGCGGAAAACGCGCCCCCGGCGCAGCCCCAGGGCCGGACCGCCGCTTTCAATGCCGCCGGCGGCCATCCCGCGGCGGAAGACGCCGCGCCTCTCCATGCCCACTCGTTCTACTTTATGCGGCTTGATCAAAACGGCTCGATCGTTCAGACCCGGGTAACCAGGATGCTGCGGCTTACCGCAACGCCCCTCACGGATGTCTTACAGGCCCTCTTACGGGGGCCGACTAATGAGGAAAACAACCAGGGGCTTATTTCCCTTATCCCGCCGGGAACACGGGTCTTATCGGCGAAAGTGCTGGACAGGACCGCGTATATTAATTTCAGCGAGGATTTTCTCTTTAATATCTATGGGGCAGAGGGCTTTGCGGCCCAGCTTCGGCAGATACTCTGGACCATTACCGAGCTGCCCGCCATCCGGGATATGCAGGTGCTTATTGAAGGCCGCCGCTATGATTATTTAGGGGAAAAAGTATGGATTGGAAGCCCCCTCAGCCGGGACAGCGGCGGACGGTGAACCCGGCCCCAGGGAACGCTGTATAATGCGGGCTTTTTAACCGTTTTTGCGGATTGCGCGGATTAACCGCCCGTGGATGGACGCGGATTAGCGCCACTGTCAATAACTTAAGAAATTTGCGGGGAAAGTCGCGGATTGCTTCGCAGTCCGGGCGCTATGCGGCAGCGCCCGGCCCCTGCGGGTCTTAAAATTGGCTTCGAAAGCGGCCTTCCTCACCCCCCAACGCCCCCCGGCGGACTACGGAAAAATGGCTGCGCATTTTTGCCGTAGTCCGCGCCCCTCTAATGCGCCGGGCAAGCGCGAAGGCGTTGCCTGGCGGGAGGAAAAGGCGGCATGGAAAGGCTTCCGCACATCAGAGGTAATCCCTGTTGAGCCGAAAATTCGTAATCCGTGGACTTTGTTGAAAAGCCTCCGTGTTTTTTGAAACCCCGGGCAAAACAGTATTCTGCGCGGTTCCCGGCTTACTCCCGCCGCGCTATCCAATACCTCAAATCCGGTTAATGCGAACTCAAGCCCTCCGCCCCCGCAACGCCCCGCTGGGGGTTTGGGAACCCCCCAGACCCCCCGGTAAATGGCGCGGGTATGGGAAGTTAGGCGGCCTGCCGCCTCTCTGCTCACAGCCTTAGTTAGTTACATCATAAAATGCTACTTATAGTATGTAGACTTATAGTCGTCTATCGTAAAAAATACGCCTATGAACGAAAAATTAAGCGTTATTGTTGGGAATAATATTAAGAAATACCGCAAAATTCTTAATATTTCCCAGGAAGAATTAGCGGAAAAAGCTGGGCTGCACCGGACGTATATCGGCGGCATTGAGCGCGGTGAGCGGAATATTACGCTTGACTTTACAAGTTATCGCAGCTGCTCTCAATATCGTTCCGGTAGAATTAATTGTGGAGGAAAATAATGTTTAATCAATATCGTGATGAACAATTTATGCGCGCCGGATTCAACCGGCGAGTGCAACACCAGTGTGACGGCTCAAAACCTCGTATGGTGTACGAAAGCCTAAACACTTCATCGGCATCGCGTTAATCTTACGCAACACCTTATCAAGTTC
>JAITHL010000176.1 GCA_031279975.1 Treponema sp.
TTTTTAAAAATAGCCCGCGGATTGCGCTGATTACCGGTAACAAAATCTGTGAAAATCAGTGCTAATCCGCGTTAATCCGCGGTCTCTTTTGATAATGCCGAATTATTCAGCGTTGCCCTAATCCTTGGGCCGCCGGTAAAAGCGTCCGGTAATATGCTCTGTTTTAATCACATTGATAAACGCCTGGGGATCGATCCGGTGTATTTCACGGATCAACAGGGGCGTTTCGTCAGCGTAGACCACCGAATAGAGCAGCGCCCGTTCCCGCATATTGTAAAGCCCCAGGCCGGTAAATGACGTTGCCCCATGGTGGGTCCGTTCCCGGATAAAGGCATATACCTCCTGGGGCGCGCCGGTAATGATGAGCAGCGTATGCTGCTGATACCCCCGGTACAGCGCGGTCAGGGCGATGGTGGTGGTAAACTGAAATATGATGGAATAGAGGGCCTTGTCCAGCGTAAAGAGACAGGCCGCCACAACCAGGATCACGCAGTTGCCCGCCAGTATATAATTCCAGGCATCCCGCCGGAAGCGTTCGGCGATAAAAATAGCGATAAAATCCGTTCCGCCGCTGGTTGCGTCCGCCCGGAGGCAGAGGCTTATGGATACCGCGTTCAAGAGGCCGCCGAAAACCGCCGCAAGCAGGGAATCATGGAGTTTGATCACCTCAATAAACATCGCCGGCATCCAGTCAGTTAATATCCCGCACAGGAGTATCATGCAACAGGAATAGAGGGCGAATTTCTTTCCAATGGCCCGAAAACAGATCAGCGCCGGTACCGCATTAAATATATAGAGGATAATGCTAAAGGGGAGCGGACTATTGAAATACCGCAGGCTGATTTCCTGTACCAGCAGGGCAAGCCCCGTGAATCCACCGGGAATAAGCCCGCCGGCGTGTACAAAGGTATTAATATTAAAAGCCATTATGACGGCCCCCAGGGAAACCAAGAGGAGCCGTTTGCAGGTATTAATAGAAAAGGACCTATATAAGCCCCTAAGGGCATGGGCGATACAAGATTCGAACTTGTGGCCCCCAGCGTGTCATACTGGTGCTCTAACCAACTGAGCTAACCGCCCGGTATGTTCTGTATAACAAAAAGCCCCTATTGTGTCAAGCGGACCTTCCGGTATACCCATGTATTCCTCCCCGCCGGCGGGTCGTATACCCCCGGCAAGGGCGGCCCGCTCTGGGGCGGCGGGCCCAAGGGCCGTGCCCGCTTTGCGGACACACGCCTTCCCCCTCCCGCATTAGGCGCGTTCACGGATGGCGACGTTTACCTCGATTTTACCAATGGTCCCTAATTCCATGGGAACAACCAGGGCTTCCATTTTCTGGTTGTTGGAAACTTCCATATTATCCCCGGTAAAGAGGGCCGGCGGGGTCAGATCGAATTTGAATCCCAGATCATGCAGTTTGGTAATCGCCTGGGCGGTGATCATATTCGCTAGTTCCTGAATAGTGGATTTGGCCAAATCATCCATCGCGGTAAAAGCCATGCCGTTCATGGCGCTCGAAACCGCTAATGCCGTCTCTTTGGTCATATCAAATAGGACCCGGCCTTCCACGTCACCCGCAAGGCCCACCAGGGCGGCAACCCCTTGAATCCGCATGGATGTGGATTTGAGGGAGAGGTCTCCCCGTTTCACCTCGTTATTCAGCACCTCTTTTAGCACATTATACGCTGCCTCGACAAAGGGGTTGATATATTCAACTCTCATAAATGCTCCTTATATGAGTTATTAATTGCGCACAAACGCGGAAACCGGGTCTTTGGTCAGGGACTGCCAGTCGTCTTCGGGAAGCCGCTCATTCCTGCCTAAAAAAACTATCCCCTGTTTCTTCAATTTTTCTGAAAATCCCCTAATCATTTTCTCCTGATCCTGGGCGGCAAAGAAGGACAGCAAATCCCGGGCTAAAATAATATCCACCTCAGGGAGGTTGTTGTCATTTAAAACATCATGGAATTCAAAGAGAATCGCGTCTTTAATCTCCTGATTAAAACTATACCCGTTTTTCCCCTTGTTCATATACCCCCGGGCGTATTCAGGTATCTCGTCTAAGTCGAAGAGCATGTTCGGGGCTGATGAAATGGCTAAAATATCGCTGTCGTTGGCCCATATTTTTATGTGGCCGCTGGGATACCGGGCCTTCAGTATACAGGCCAATGAAAAGGATTCATACCCCTTACCGCAGCCTAAATTCCATACCTGGATATTATTGGAGGTAAGGTCCGGCAGCAGGGCCTTTATGGCATAGGCGTACTCATCGTTCCAGAAGGTTCCCGTACAGGGAGAATAAAAGGTTGAAAGGAATTCCTCCGCCTCATGGTCATTTTTTAGCTGCAACTCCACGCCCGAATGCACCCCGCTCCATTCGGTAAACCGTTTGCGAATCCAGTGTTCATTCAAAGCGCCGGCGTTAAAGCGCTTAAGGGCCGCAAGGCTGTCCCGGATGAAGTTTAGGGCGGAATCGGAAACCACCGCCTGCTGTTCCTGAACGGCCTCCGCCGCGGGGGGGGCGGTAAAACCCGCCCCTGGTTCCGGCAACACCCCCCGCTGCTTCTGTTTCTCCTCCATGTTTTGGCTAAAAATACGGATCACATCAAGTATGATATAGAGTTCCCCCTGCTTCTCCACAACCCCGTTGATATATTTAATATTAATATCCCCAAAAATGGGATGCGGCGGCTGGATGGAGCCGGAATTAATCGAAACAACCTTGTCGATCTTATCAACGATGGTCCCGTACACCCGGTCTTCAATCCGCAGGATCAGCATGTTCTCCTGACCGTCGGGATTCGGGTCCATGGGCAGATGAAAAAACGTCCGTAAATCAATAATGGGAATAATATCCCCCCGGAGGTTATAAACCCCCCGGACATAGGACGCCGCGTTGGGAACATAGGTAAATTTATCCGCCTTGGCAATTTCCTTCACGTTCATAATATCCACGCCGTAGTCTTTTCCGGCGAGGCAAAAGGTAACCACCTTAAAATCAAAGGATTCCACCCGTTCTTTTTGTTCCTGCAATTCCGCGTTCACGGCGGCTAAATCTTTAATCATTGCCATGCTTCCCTCCCCTTACCATATCGACGACTCACGGATGCGGCGCTGTTCCAGTTCTTTCCGAAGGCCCAATTCCAGCAGCTGGCTGACATCGATAATAAGCGAGACAGACCCGTCCCCCAGGATAGAGGCCCCCGCGATTCCTGGAGAATTGGTGTACTGATCCCGCAGGGGTTTGATCACCACATCCTCTTCCCCGATCAGGCTGTCTACCATGAAGCCCATTTTCTTCTCCGCGGTGCCCACAATAACAATAAAATGGTAATCCTGGCTTTCCTCGTTTTTGATACCGAAAAGCCGGTTTAACCGGAGCAGGGACAGCACGTCGTTGCGGATATTAAAGACCTCGTAATTATCGATGCGCCGGATATCCTCCGGTTTGATCCGCAGGCTTTCAATGACCGAGGTGATGGGGATCGAATATATCTCCGTGCCAACCCGGACCAGCAGGCCCTGAATAATCGCCAAGGTAAGGGGCAGTTTAATAGTAAACTTGGTGCCCCGGCCCCGCTCGGAGTTTACCGTAACCGTTCCGTTCAATTTTTCAATCTGCCGGCGGACCACATCAAGGCCGACGCCCCGTCCAGATATGGCGGTAATCGCCTTGGCGGTGGAGAATCCAGGCTCAAAAATAAGGTTGAAGGCTTCCACATCGGTGAGGAATTTTCCGGCGCTTATTAAGCCCCGTTCTATGGCCTTTGTTTTTACCGCCTCCACGTCAATACCCTTGCCGTCATCGGCAATTTCGATGACGATCATATTCCCCTCGTTTGCCGCCTTGAGGAGGACCATGCCCTCTTCAGGTTTTCCCGCGGTCTTGCGCTCATCGGAGGATTCAATGCCGTGATCCACCGAATTCCGCACCGAGTGCATAATGGGATCCAGCAGGTCCTCGATAACCGATTTATCGAGTTCCGTATCCTCCCCTTCAATAACCAGGTTGATCTTTTTATTCAAGGATTTGGAAAGGTCCCGCACCAGCCGGGGGAAACGACTGAAGATTTGGCTGATGGGAACCATGCGTATCCGCATTACCCCTTCCTGTAGCTCCCCGGTGATCCGGCCCAAATTCTGGGAGGTGGAACGGAATTTTCCCACCGTATTCTTTAAAGACGCCTCAAACCCGTCGAAGAGGGTGAAGGTGTCGCCATACTGATCGTTTATCTCTTTCCGCACATCCTTTACCGTGCGGCCCTGTTGTATGCTTTCCAGATAATCCGGCAGGCTGTCAAAGAGGTTCTTGATTTTTTCCCGGTATACCGCTTCGATGTTGTGCAATTCCGCCTGGAGGTCCGTAAATTGGTTGCTGATCTGGTTAAAGGTAGCCTTGGTAATGACCGTTTCGGAAACCAGGTTCAACAGATCGTCAATCCGCTTGGAATCCACCCGGAGTATGGACCCCGCTTCCTTGCCGGCCTTCTTGGCGTCCGCGGAAGCGCCGCCGCCCTTTGCCCCCTCCGCGTCATGGACCGCCGGACCCTTCGGCGCCGCGGGCGCCGCCGCTTTTTGTTCCACCGCGGGCGCCGGAGCGGCTGGCCCGGGAGCGGACGCCGCGGGGGGCGCCGCTCCCGGGGCGGTCTTTGCCGTTTCGCTGATGTTATCTATATTAATAACATCAGCCGAAAGGCTGACATCGGGAATAACCACGCTCTTGAGCAGTTCTTCAGCGGTCTTTGGGGTAGTAAGGTAGTAATCCACATAAGGATAGAAGGTATCTTCGTAAAGGGCCTCAAAATCCGGGACTGTCCGCAGTATAGTCCCCGTATCCTTGAGGGACGCATACACCTGTATGCCCCCCACGGTGTTCATCAGGCTGTTCTCATCCATCCGCACCCGGATACGGTATATCGGAACGCCCTTCTCTCCGGTTTCTTTGAGTTCCAGGAGATCATATTCGGAAAGCTCCCCGGGGGTTTTTGAAGGCCCCGCCGTGGCCGCCGCCGGGTTTGGCTGCGCCACGGGTTCCGGCGCTTTCGCGGCGGCGGGTTTCGCGGCGCCCTTTTTGCGGGCCGAACCTTCAGGCAGCAGGGCGGACAAACGGCCTTCGATTTCGGACGTATCCTCTTGGTACACCGCCCCTTCCATTCGCTGGCCAAGCATGGCCTTAATAATATCAATCGCCGCCAAGAGGGTATCCACCACATCCTCATTAACCGCCAATTGATCTGAACGGATGGCATCCAATACATCTTCAACCAGGTGGGTAAAATGGGAAAGCTCCATCATTTCCACCGTAGCGGAACCGCCCTTGAGGGTATGGGCCGCCCGGAATATCTCATCAACCGCGTCCCGGCTTCCGCCTCCGTTCTCAAGAACCAATATGTTCTGTTCCAGCGTATCCACCTGCATCTGCGCTTCACTGAAAAAGTCCTTGAGCAGTTCTTCATTATTGGGGTCTAAATAATCACTCATATATGGTCAATGTTTATACACATTTCCTCTTACGTCAAGCTATAAAAACGCCTGCTATTTTCTCACACTTTGAAGAAAATGTCTATACAGAAGATTTTTCCGCCTATCCAGCGCTTCCCTAGGGCGGCGCGGATTGAACCGGCTGTTTTACCGGTCCACGGTTGCGCGGATTACCACGGATTTCCGGTTACAAAAACCTTCTCATCCGTGTCGAACCAACGGTTCGCAACCCGCGGACCCTTTGATAATGCCGCCGGACCGGTGGCCCGCAATCAGCGCTTCCCTAGGGCAACGCTGATTACCGGAACGTATAAAAAGGGTCCGCGGCTTGCGCAAACCGCGGACCCTGGT
The DNA here is from genome assembly GCA_031279975.1 of Treponema sp. Classification (GTDB taxonomy): domain Bacteria; phylum Spirochaetota; class Spirochaetia; order Treponematales; family Breznakiellaceae; genus JAITHL01. The sequence continues at coordinate 5,833 of JAITHL010000176.1, forward strand.
AAAAGCCGCATTACCCAGCGCCGTCCTAGGAGCCCGTGGCGCTTGTGGATTTTTGCATCAAAGTAGCTGCAAAAATCCCGATTTATGGGCTCCTTTGGAGAGTTTGCAGGGTAAAAAACGCGCTTTTGCGCGTTTTCTGGGGTTGGATGGCGCAAAGCGCCACAAACTCCTAGCCGAGCAGCACTTCCTGTAAAATATTCTCGTACAGTTCCTGTTTGCCTGATGTCCAGCCAGCAGCGCCGTAGTCCTTGGCAAGGGCGGCAAGGGCTTCCAGGGTAAATTCCCGTTTCTCAAACCTTGCGCCGTCTCCTGAGTCAAATGAGGCGTAGCGTTGCTTCCGCAGCCCGCTTATGCGGGCGTCCGCGCTCAAGGCCGCGGCTTTTTCCAGGCCGAAGGCAAAGGCGTCCATGCCGCCGATGTGGGCAATAAAAAGGTCTTGGGGATCAACGGAATTCCGGCGTATCTTGGCGTCAAAGTTCAGGCCGCCGGTCTTAAACCCGCCCATGCGCAGGATTTCCGCCATTGCCAGGGTGGTCTCGTACACGCTGAGGGGAAACTGGTCCGTGTCCCAGCCGTTCCGCGGCTCCCCGCGGTTCGCGTCCACCGAACCAAGCATACCGTTGTCCACGCAAACGGCAAGCTCATGGGCAAAGTCATGGTTCGCAAGCTCCGCGTGGTTCGCCTCAATGTTCAGTTTAAAATCCTGGTCAAGCCCATGGGCCCTCAAAAAGCCGATAACCGTCTCGCTGTCAAAGTCATACTGGTGCTTAGAGGGTTCCATGGGCTTCGGCTCAATGTAGAAACAGCCCTTAAAACCCCGGCTCCGCGCATAATCGCGGGCCATGGCAAGCATAATCGCCAGGTGTTCCTTTTCCCGCTTCATATCCGTATTCAGCAATGACATATAGCCCTCGCGCCCGCCCCAGAAGGTGTAGCCCTCGCCATCCAGTTTGATAGTCGCGTCGATGGCGTGTTTAATCTGATTGGCCGCGTGGGCAAGCACGGCAAATTCCGGGTTGGTCGCCGCGCCGTTCATATACCGGGGGTTGGAAAACACATTCGCGGTGCCCCACAGCAGCTTTACCCCCGTATCCCGCTGTTTCTTAGCCAGCTCGTTCACGACGGTTTCCAGATTTCTTGCCGATTCCTCCGGGTTCCCGCCTTCCGGCGCTATATCCCGGTCATGCCACGCATAGTAGGGAACCCCGATCTTGGTGATAAACTCAAAGGCCGCGTCGCTCTTTTGCAGCGCGTTTTGTACCGGGTCCTTTGTGCTGTTCCAGGGGAAAATATGGGTCGCCGCGCCGAAAGGGTCCGCGCCGTCGCCGCAAAAACTATGCCAGTACGCCGCGGTAAAACGCAGGTGATCCCGCATCTTCTTGCCGTTAACGCTTTTTTCCGCGTCGTAATACTTAAACGCCAGGGGGTTCTTCGATTGCGGCCCCTCATAGGGAATTTTTTTAATGCCGGGAAAATACTCCTTTCCGCCCGTAAAATAATCCGCCATATACGCCTCCAATGGTATGCGCTGAATTTTAATACGCGGGGGCGCAAAAACCGCTATGAGGTTTTTGCCGGCCAGCTATACGGCAAAGCCGTATAGCGCCCGTAACGCCCCCGCCGGAGGGCCGCGGCCCCCCAAGTTGTTGACAGCGGCCTCGAACCCGCCGCCCCCGGTGAATGGGTAATCTTGTGAAACCGGCTGGGCAAGGAACCAACCCTCCCGCTTTAGCCGAGTTTTTTCTTGTTTTTTGAAACCACATCAATTACAACAAACAGCAGCAGCACGGCGCCCTTAACCGCCCGCTGATAGTTCGCGTCCAGGCCGACAATCGACATGCCCTGGTTCAGGACGCCCATGAAGATGGCGCCGATAACCGCGCCCCCCACCGTTCCCGTGCCGCCGTAGGCGGAGGCGCCGCCGATAAAACAGGAAGCGATGGCGTCAAGCTCATAGTTGTTCCCCGCGGAGGGCGCCGCGGAATCAAACCGGGCCACGCACATAAGCGCGGTAAGGCCGGCCAAAAAACCCATGTTCGCGTAGGCAAAGAAGAGCATCCGGCTGGTATTCACCCCGGACATCTTGGCCGCCTTTTCGTTGCCGCCGATGGCGTACAAATAGCGGCCAGGCACGGTCTTCGCGGTAAAATAACCGTAGGCCAGCACCACCGCGCCGGAGATGATCAGCATCATGGGGATACCCTTGTTCTTTCCCAGAAGGAAGGACAGGGCCAGTATCACGGCGGCGATGATAACCAGTTTGGCGATCCACGCGGGAAAATGGGAGGTCTCGTAGTTCTTCTTGATCTTCTTGATCCGTCCGGCGACTTGGCCGCCGATAAAGGCCGCGCAGATTACTCCCCCAATGGCCATAGTAACGAAAAACACCAGGGTAGGTTTATCCCGCGCGGCGGGCACAAAACTGGTAAAGTATGCCAGGTACTTCTTCGGGAAGGACGAAAGGGTAAGGCCGTTGAGCACGATATGCGCGACGCCCCGCCACAGGAGCATCCCCGCCAGGGTTACGATAAAGGGCGGGATGCGCACGTAGGCTATCCAGAATCCCTGGAATGCGCCGATAGCGCCCCCCGCGGCAAGGCTGGCGATGATGGCAAGATAGATATTCCCCTTCATGGTAACGATAAGCGTCCCGGCGACCGCGCCCACCAGACAAACCACGGAGCCCACCGAAAGATCGATGTTGCCCCCCGTAAGTATACAGAGCAGCATCCCCGTGGCCAGCACCACCACATAGGCGTTTTGGATGATAAGATTGGTGATATTCCCCGGGGAAAACAGGGAACCCCGGCCCATGGAACTGATAAGCGCCTCGAATATGAGCATGACGCCCAAAAGCGCGATGAGCATGATATTTTGCTTTATGGTTTGTTTCAGATTGAATTGACCAGCCATAGTCACTCCTATTAAAGCGGCGGTAACGCCGCTTATGTTCAATCGTACAGTAGACGTGTTCCAAAACCCGGTTGGTTTTGGAACACGTCCTGCGGGTTCTCAGGCTAAAGCCCGCGGACTAAAGTCCGGTGAAACCGCGTTTTTAAGCGGAAGCTGTTCTGAAACTGAAGTTTCAGAACAGCTCTCGTAACGCGAAGCGTTACTCCTTCTTCTCTGATTGCAGAATAGCCGCCATTATCCCGTGCTGGGACGCCGTTTCCCGGGGCATCTCCGCCACAATGCGCCCCTCGTTCATCACATATATCCGGTCGCACATGCCCAGCACTTCGGGAAGCTCCGATGAGATCATCAGCACGCTCTTCCCCTGGGCAACCAGTTCGTTGATAATCGTGTATATCTCGTACTTCGCCCCCACGTCGATGCCCCGGGTCGGCTCATCCAGGATAAGCACATCCGGGTCGGCGAACATCCACTTGGCAAGCAGCACCTTCTGTTGATTGCCCCCGGAGAGGCTTCCCACCAGCTGGTACACACTGTGGGATTTGGTGCGTAAATCGGCGCGGTATTTTTCCGCCACCTGTATCTCCGCGTCTTCATCAATAACCCCCCGGCTGCTTACCTTGTCCAGCTTCGCCAGGGTGGTATTTTCAGTGATGGGCTTGCTCAGGATAAGGCCGTTGCCCTTGCGGTCCTCGGTAACATAGGCCAGCTTATGATCAATCGCGTCCTGCACGGAGCTCAACTGGACTTCCCGGCCCCCCAAGAACAGGCGGCCCTGGATATTGACCCCATAGCTCTTCCCAAAGATGCTCATGGCCAATTCCGTGCGGCCTGAACCCATGAGGCCGCTGATCCCCACCACTTCGCCCTTACGCACCGTGATATGGACCTTGTCGCAAACCTTGCGGCCCTCATACAGGGGATGATCCACGCTCCAGTCCCGGGCTTCCAGGGCAATCTCCCCGATACGCGGCGTCCGTTTGGGGAAACGGTCGCTCAAGTCCCGGCCCACCATCGCGTGTATGATGTCCGGCTCGTCAAAGGAATCAACCGCCTTATCCAGAGTTTTGATCACCGTCCCGTCCCGGATCACCGTGATCCGGTCGGCCACATAGGAAATCTCATTGAGTTTATGGGAGATGATAATGCTCGTTACCCCGCCCTTGCGCAATTCGATGAGCAGTTCCAATAGCTGCTGGGAATCCGTCTCGTTCAGAGACGCGGTCGGCTCGTCCAGGATCAGTAATCCGACCTTTTTTGCCAAAGCCTTGGCGATTTCCACCAGCTGCTGTTTCCCCACCCCGATATCCTTGATCAGGGTCTGGGACGCTTCGCTCAAACCCACCCGCCGGAGAAAGGTTTGGGCCTGGGCATTCGCCGCGTCCCAGTCGATATTAAAATAAGAACCCCGCTCGTTGCCCAAAAACAGGTTTTCCGCTATGGAAAGATAGGGGATCAAGGCAAGTTCCTGGTGGATAATGACTATGCCCTTCTCTTCGCTCTGTCTAATAGAATGAAACTTGCACGGTTTGCCGTCATAGCGGATTTCGCCGGTATAGGAGCCGTAGGGGTAGACCCCGGAGAGGACATTCATCAAGGTGGACTTGCCCGCCCCGTTCTCCCCCACCAGGGCGTGAATCTCACCCCCGCGTACCGACAGGTTCACATCCTTCAGCGCGTAGACCCCCGTAAATTCCTTGGAAATCCCGCGCATTTCAAGTAATTGCTCTTGCATTGACGCCTCCAAGGGGGTACCCCCCTCTCGCTCTAGCCCTACGGACTTCCGTTGCCCCATGCGGAGCTGGACGCTGCGCTGGCTCGCGTCCGGGTACCCCCGCAACGCCCCCGCCGGGGGGCCGGGACCTCCCGGCCCCCCGGCGTAGGGCGGGCTTATTGAATCTGGCTCTCCTGGAGGTAGCCTGAATCAAGGAGCATTGCTTTGTAGTTATCCAGCGTTACCACCACCGGTTCGCAGAGATAGGAGGGAATAACCCCCGTACCATTGTCATAGGTAGTGGTATCGTTGATCTCAGGCTGGGAACCCTTTATCAAGGCGTCAACCATGCCAACCGTTTTTTCCGCCAGGATACGGGTATCCTTGAATACGGACATGGTCTGGACACCCGCCAGTATGTTTTTCACCGCCGGGAGATCGCAGTCCTGCCCAGTGGTAATGGGGAAGTTGTCCCGGTTCCACCCCGCGCCTACCAGGGCGTTGGTAACCCCAATGGAGGTAGAGTCGTTGGAGCAAAGCACCGCGTCCAGCTTGGTCCCCCCCGGGCGGTAATTGTAGGTCTGGATAAGGTTTTCAAAGCGTTTCTGAGATTCCTCAGACGACCAGTTAGGGGTTGCGCACTGGGCTATAGTGGTCTGCCCGGACTGTACCACGAGCTTCCCGCTGTCGATATGGGGCTTTAACACGCTCATGGCGCCCCCAAAGAAGAAGTTCACGTTATTATCATCCGGCGCGCCGGTTACCAGCTCGATGTTGAAGGGCCCCGCCGCGTTGGCCAGATCGATCCTTTCCACGATGAACTGCCCCTGCATGGCTCCAACCTTGGTGTTATCAAAAGTCGCGTAGTAGGACACCGCGTCGCTATTCATGATGAGCCGGTCATAGGCGATAACGGGAATATTCTTTTCCTTCGCCGCTTTGAGCGCCTCGGTCAGGGAACCGCCGTCTATGGCCGCGATAACGAGTACCTTGACGCCGCCGGCTATCATGTTCTCGATTTGACCGACCTGGATTTGAATGTCGTTTTCCCCTCCGTACTGCAAATCCACTGCGTAGCCCGCGGCCTCAAGCTGCCGTTTTAGGTTATCCCCATCCTGATTCCAGCGCTGAAGGCTCTTGGTGGGCATGGCAACCCCGATCTTCGCCGCCGCCGCCCCCCGGTTTTGGGTTTCTCCAGCCCCTTTCCCGGTACAACCAGCCCCCAATGCCAGCGCCAGCGCCGTTAGCGCCGCCGCCCCTTTCAGTAACTTTTTCATAAAAACCTCCTAAAAATAACACGGCCCAGAGCCCCAAGGGACCCCTGCCAGCTTTCATTCTATCCTATTTTTGATTATTTATGGAATACTGCTTATTGATTTTTTATGCCTATTATTAACTTTTTTATGAAGGGGGAAGCCGCGTACCCCTCTGCGGGGGTTCTACCCCCGCAACGCCCCCGCCGGAGGGCCGAAAGGCCCCCCGGTCCCCCCGGCGGGGCCTCTAGCCGCCGGACGCAATCATGGCTATACTAGCCGCCTATGCTGACAGATTGCCAGGATTCAGCGCGGGCCGGACTCCTGCTCGACCGGATGTTGCAAGCCATGCTGTTTTCCGCATCAGGATGGCGGGGCGTTTTCGCTGCCTCCGGGAATGGGGAAAGCGCTGAAACGGCTATCGCGCCTCCCTGCCGGCTCATCGCCGCCGCCGCGGCCAAGGTTTTCGCGGAATACCTGGCCCCCCCAGGGGGCGGCGCGCCGGAGCTTATCCTGGGCATGGATACCCGGCCCACCGGGCCGGCCATAGCGGACGCCATGCTCCGGGTCCTACTGGGGGCGGGTTGCGCGGTCCGTTTTACCGGCCCGGCCGCGGCCCCGGAGATCATGGCCTACGCCCGGTCTTTTCAGGCCGGCGGCGGGACCCGGGGCTTTGTATTTATCTCCGCAAGCCATAATCCCATCGGCCATAACGGCCTTAAATTCGGCCTTACCGACGGCGCCGTACTGTCTGGGGCCGAGGCCGGACGCCTCCTCAGCGCCTTCAAGGCCCTTATGTCCGCTCCGGACCGGATAGACTGCTTACACGCCGCGCTGCGCCGCGCCGGACCAGACGCCCTGAGCCGCCTCTACGCCGGGCGGCGGCGGATCAAACATGAGGCCCTAGCGGCCTACCGGGATTTTACCCGGGAAGTGGTAAGCGGCTTCCCCGGCAAGGCGGACCAGGAGGCATTTTTGCGGACCATACGGGAAGGGGTAGCGCGGCGGCCCCTGGGTATCGGGGCGGACCTGAACGGCTCGGCCCGGACCCTCAGCATTGATCAAGATTTTCTCTCCGGTTTGGGCATCCCCCTGCGGGCGGTCAACGCCGAACCGGGGAACATTGCCCACCGCATTGTTCCCGAAGGGGAATCCCTTGATACCTGCCGGGAACTTTTGGAGCGTCTCCACCAGGAGGACCCGGCCTTCCTTTTCGGCTACCTGCCGGACTGCGACGGGGACCGGGGGAATCTGGTTGTCTGGGACGACCGGGCAGGCTCTTCCCGGGTCCTGGAGGCCCAGGAGGTTTTCGCCCTGGCCTGCGTCTCTGAATTGGCCCACCTGGTCTGGACCGGGGAACTTGCCTATGACGGCCAGGGAAGGGCCCTGGGCAAGGCCGCCCTGGCCGTAACCGATCCCACCTCGCTCCGCATAGACCGTATCGCCCGGGCCTTTGACGTTCCGGTTTTTCGCTCCGAGGTGGGGGAGGCCAATGTGGTGGGCCTGGCCAGGCGGCTCCGGGAACAGGGCTATGTGGTACGCATCTTGGGCGAAGGTTCAGCCGGCGGGAACATCACCCATCCTTCCGCGGTCCGGGACCCCCTCAATACCATCATGGCCCTGGTCAAACTCCTTACCATCAGGAGCGGTCAAGAACGGAAGGGATTTTTTGAGCTTTGGTGCGGCCGGTCGGATCAAGCCGGGGCATACCGCCCGGATTTTACCCTTACGGACCTTATGGCGGCCCTGCCGCCCTTTGCCACCACCGGGGTATACGATCCAGAGGCCCTGCTCCGGGTAAACGCCCAAGACCACGGGGGCCTCAAGGACCGCTATCAGGCGGTCTTCCTCCAGGAATGGGAGGAACGGAAGGAATACCTGGAAAGCCGCTACGGGCTCTGCCGGTGGGAAGCGGCGGCTTACCAGGGCATGGAAGAACGGCGGGGGATCGCCCGTTTTGGGGAAGCGGGCAAGGGGGGGCTGCGGATCATCTTTTCCAATAAGGCGGGAATTGAAACCGCCTGTATATGGATGCGGGGTTCCGCTACCGAAGCGGTTTTTCGGATTATGGCGGACGCGGAGGGCCCGGACCGGCGCTTGGAACGGGACCTTATCGAATGGCAGCGGCGCATGGTAATCAAGGCGGATTCCGCGCTTCCCTAGGAAAGAGGACATGGGCATACGGGGAGAACTATTTTCAACCAAGGTACTGTTACAGAACCGGACCTATTTTTTTAATGTTAAAGAAAACCGGGCCGGGGACCTGTACCTTAATATAGTAGAAAGTAAAAACCGGGATACCGGCGGTTTTGAGCGCCAGTCGCTTATTCTTTTCGCGGAGGACCTGCGGGAATTTCTCCAGGGTTTCGACCAATCCCTCAAGGTATTGGAACGGGCAAACCGGGAAAAAAACCGCCCCAGCGGCAAACCTGCGGACACGCCGAAGGGCAAACGGCTGGTGGTAAAAAAACGAAAAGACCCGAAACCGGGAAGAGAGCGCCGGGAACCGGGAACAGGGGGCGGGGAATAACCGGAAGGGGCGCGGATTATGCCGGGGCGCGGGGTTAAACGCCCGCGGATTGCGCGGATTACTGGTAACAAAATCAGCGCTAATCCGCGCTAATCAGTGTTAATACGCGGTCCCTTTTGATAATGCCCGTTGATAACCGCTGATTTCCGGTAACAAAATCAGTGCTAATCCGCGTTAATCCGCGGTCCCTTTTGATAATGCCCAATTATTCAGCGCTTCCCTAGGGAGCGCCGGAGTATGGCGAACACTTCTTCCTGGTTCAAGGGTTTCCCCACATGGCCGTTCATGCCCGCCTGGAGGCACTTTTCAATGTCCTCCCGGAATACATTGGCAGTCATGGCTATTATGGGAATCTCCTTGGCGGGCCGCTCCGCAGCCGTCCGCCGTTCCGCTTCTACCGCCCGGATACGCCGGGTGGCTTCATAGCCGTCCATCTCAGGCATCTGGACATCCATAAAAATCATGGCGTACGCCCCGGGGTTCGCGGCGAACAGCCGGACCGCCTCGGCGCCGTTTTCAGCGCAGTCAACCGCCAGCCCGGTGGGTTCCAAAAGGGCCAGGATAATCTCCCGGTTGATTTCCACATCCTCGGCCAGGAGTACCCGAAAGCCGGCAAACCAGTCCGCCCCGCCGTCCGCCCGCCGGTCAGCCATGAGATTTTCCTTGCCCAGGCACTGGTTAATAATGTCCGCCACCGTGGATGGAAACAGGGGCTTGGCGAGGAACCGGTCAACCCCCGCGTCTTTGGCTTCCGCTTCAACGGCGCTCCACTCCCCGGCGGATATCATAATCACCACCGAAGCCGGGCCGGCTCCCGCCGCGCTCCGGCCCTGGGCGTCCAGGCCCTTGATCCGCCGGGTCAGCTCAATGCCGTCCATGCCGGGCATCTTCCAGTCAATAAAGTACAGATCAAAGGGCCCGTCCTGGGCGATACAGGCGAGGGCTTCCCCGGCGCCCGGGGCGGCGGTACAGGAAATGCCCAAACGGCGGCCCAGCTCGATAAAATACAGGCGGATTTCCTCCAGGTCGTCCACCACCAGCACCCGCAGATTGTCCCACCGTATCCCTGAGCTTAACAGGCGTTCCTGGGGGCGCGATCCCCGGGCAAGGCTCACCATCACGCCGAAATTCGATCCCCGGCCGGGTTCGGACCGCACCCAGATAGAACCCTCCATCATCTCCACTATCTGTTTCGAGATGGCAAGCCCAAGGCCGGTACCGCCGAATTTCCGGGAGGTGCTTGAATCGGCCTGTTCAAAGGACGTAAAAAGCCGGCCCTGCTGTTCCAGGCTGATGCCGATGCCCGTATCGCGCACCTCGATGCGGATGACGCAGCGGCCCCGCTCCTCTTGTTCCAGCAGGGCCGAAAGGTGTATGGAACCCTGTTCGGGGGTAAACTTGACCGCGTTGGCCAGGAGGTTGGCGATTACCTGGGACAGGCGCTGCTCGTCCCCCAGCACATAGGGGGGGATGCGGTTGTCAATATGGACGGTAAAATTCTGCCCCTTTTCCTCCACCCGGAAATTGATCACATTGACCGCCTTCTGGAGCATCTTTTCAAAATGAAACTCCGTCAGGGAAAGCTCAAACTTGTTCGCCTCGATCTTGGACATATCCAGAATATCGTTGATGACCCCCAGCAGGTGGGCCGATGCCTCGTCGATTTTCCGCAAACAGTACTCTTTCCGCTCCAGGTCCGCGGTTGCTTGGGCGATGGAGGTCATGCCGATTATGGCGTTCATGGGGGTCCGTATTTCATGGCTCATATTGGCCAGGAAGTCGCTTTTGGCCTTGCTGGCCCGTTCCGCCTGGGCCAAGGCCGCGTCCCGTTCCTTCTCCCGCAGGTCCCGGTTTATCGCCCCGGCGATAACGCTGCTGACGGTGCTCACCAACTGGAGATCGCTTTCAGTCCATTTCCGGACGCGCAGCCATTCCTCTATACTCAGGACCCCCCAAAATTTTCTATCCACATAGATGGGCGCCCAGATAAAGGCCTTGATCCCCAGGGCCTTAAGCAGAGGGCGGCCCAGCTCTTTCCGCGCGTTATCGCAGGAGATGGTGGGGATGCTCCCCCCTTCGGCGGGCTGGTCCATGGGGAAGCCCGTTTTGATGCGTTCATGCATGGCTTCCTCATCCAGCAGGGTGGCCCTCACGCCGGCGGTACGCCAAAAATAGATGGGATGATAGGGATCGGCGTCGGGAACGCCGATCAGCATCTGGGTAACCGCCAGAAATTCCCCGGCCATGCCCAGGGCTTCGTTGATAAGCGAGGCCGTATCCCGGGGGGAAATAAAGCTGCGGGCCAGGCGGGACATCAGCTCCTGCTGTTTAAACCGTTTTACATAGATATCTTCCTTTTTTTGGTAGATAAAAAAACTCGCTATCCCCGACATAATGACAAAGAGGATGGAGACCAGCAGCATCAGGATAAGGGTGATGATCCGGTTATTGGTTTTGAGTATCTGGTCGTCCGGTATATCAACCCCGGCCAGGGCGACCACCGCGCCGGATTCATCGCAGATGGGCGCGTAGGCTGAAAGCAGGCCGTTGTATCCCGCTGAATACTCCCCCAAGGCGGACGCCACCGGGGTCCCCCAGTCCAGGGCCTTCTGGGGCGCGTCCTCCACCGGGATAGGGGGCGATTGGAGGTTTACCGCGTTTTCAGAGGTATCGTTGTCCACGATAAATTGACAGAGGCCGTTGCCCTGAATCCGGAAATAATAGACGTACTTGACATGGGACCGGTCGGCAAACGCGATAAGCCGGTCCCGGATTTTCTGGTACAGCGGTTTTTCCATGTCCGCTGGAAGCCTGAGCTGATCCAATTCCTCCGGGCTTACCAGATAGGATGCCGAGCGGCTTGTGGCTAAGAGCCGTTCCTCTATGCTCTCCCGTAAAAAAAAAGAGAGGGAATTCAACAGGACGCTGGTATAAATTGCTATGATTAAAACCAGAAAGGCGGCGATAAAAAATAGGATAACCGCGAAATTACCGTACAGGTGTTTCTTTGCCATCAAATGCCGTGTATTTTTCGAGCGGCCTTGTTCACTACCTTCAGATAGCGGACAACTTCCAGGGTACGCAACGGCCCGGACAAAACCGCCGGGTTATACCAGGGCCGTCCGGGACGGGCCTACCCAAATTGCGCGATGGGAACGAAGGTATCCGCTTTCAAGGCCGCGCCTCCCACCAGGGCGCCGTCAATGTTCTCCTGGGCCATAAGCTCCGCGGCGTTTTCCGGCTTTACCGAACCGCCGTACTGGATGATGATTTGCTCCGCCGCCGCCGGGCTGTAGAGCCCGCCCACTACCTTCCGCACAAAGGCGTGTACGGCGTCCGCGTCCTGGGGGGTGGCGGTCTTGCCGGTGCCGATGGCCCAGACCGGCTCATAGGCAATGACGACCCGGCCGAGGTCCCCTGCGCTTACCCCGTCAAGGCCCCCGCGGACCTGCCCCTGGCAGACCGCTTCGGCCCTTCCCGCTTCCCGTTCCTCCAGGAGTTCCCCGATACAGAGGATCACCTCAAAGCCGCGGCTCAGGGCCAACCGTACCTTTTTGTTGATCAGTTCATCATCTTCCTTATAGAGATGCCGCCGTTCACTGTGCCCCAGGATCACCGTCTGAACGCCCAGGTCCTTGAGCTGGAGTACCGAAACCTCCCCGGTATGGGCGCCCTGTTCTTCGGCGGCGCAATTCTGGGCCCCCAGCCGGATATTGGTTCCCTTGACTATGGGGGCCACCGTTTCAAGGCTGGTGAAAGACGGGGCCGCCAGGTATTTGTGTTTCCCGTCCTTAAGCCGGTCTACCAGGGCCTTGGCCAGTTCCGCGGCCTCGGCGCGGGTTTTATGCATCTTCCAGTTGCCGGCGATATAGTAGGATCGTTTCATAATGGTATTACTCCTTCTGCGCTGATAATAGGGTTGTCCAATGCCTTCAAGCATTGAACGCCTTCCGCCTGAAACGCGATTTCCCAGGGCCTTAGCCTGAAAAAACGCGGGACCTGTTTGCCGGATCAAAGGCCGGGGCTAACCGCCTGGCAAACAAATCTAAACAAGCCTCATAAAGGCTTTTATCTTAGCCGGTTTCCGGCCCCTTGGCAAGGCGGCCTCCCCCGGAAGCAGGGCAAAAGCATTTACCCTATGCCGAAGAGGATTTGGTGAAGGAAGCCGGTGTCCAGGGAAGCGCGGAACATTTTGCGCCTAACGCTGAGCCGCTGTTTGCCTTTCAGTACCGT
>JAITHL010000190.1 GCA_031279975.1 Treponema sp.
GGTTTTCCCTTGAGCGGCGTACCCTTTGGCCCGGCGGCGGAGATCCGCGCCGGGGATAAAAGCAAAGAATGGTTTCATGCCCCAATAATGGGTTCCGCCGGGCAATACGCTTTACTGGCATCCAATAAAAATGCCGGCAGGCCGGGAATGCCCCGTCCGCCGCCCGCCCCCGGTAAAATGCCAAGCGATAAGCGGGCGGCGGTAGGCGGCTACGGCATGGATAGGCAGCCGCTTACGCGGCAGCCAAGCCGTCAGCGGATGAAGGCGGGACGGAAGCCCGAAACAGGACCTTGAGGGCTGTAGTCAAGGCCCCCGCCCCCCGGTAAAAAACGGCCCGCGGCGGGAAGCCGCGGGCCGCGCCGTTAAAGCCATGAGGCTTTAGTTAGTAGGCGCTGAAGAAACCATCACCGTTAGCATCCCTTATTTCAATGCCGTAATTGTTCGTACCGGGCGTCTCCTTGGCGGGTAATGTAATATAGTAAATATATTCAGTAGTACCGCCAAGTCCAGGCCTACTCTTTTCAATGATGGTTCTAGCCTCCCCATTGAGCGCCAGCGTACCGTCCGGCCTGGTGATTGTAACCTTCACGGCAAGATCCTTAAGGTTACTACCGTTATTGAACACAATACTATTTGCCGGTATGGTAACGTTGGGGCTCCAGACACTATCCGTTTGATAGAAGGTAGTATTAGGTATGTTGCTGATGTCAATCTTTTCATACCCGATAGGCCGGATACCGCTGGTGGTAATGCCGGTACTAGCCTTGGCGCCGTATTCTTTTCCTGTTTCGTCTATGAGAACAACCTTGTACTGATACTCCTTGGTTATGTCCACATTCGTTGTGTCAAGATAAAACCACTTGGTAACATCAGTCGCTCCTGTGCCGCCATTTAACTGGTTCACCGCGTTTATAGTAGTTTTACCAACCGGTAAAGAGACCTTCGTAAAGAGGGTTTCGGGGGGGCCTATTTCCCGGCGGTACAGTTCGATGGTGTATGTCCGGCCATCCCCAAAATAGGTTGTGGGGCTGGCGGTGTCGTCCTTCAGTTCCACCCTTATGGTGTTTGCCGCGTCTTCAGGGTGAGTCGTTACCTGGGTTGGGGTAAGGGCAACCACCGTGGTATAGATACCGCTGCTTACAACCGCGATTTTGGGAGTTTGATTAACCTCGTTTATCCTGGCGGTTAAGCGGTAGACGTAGTTCTGCTGGGCCGGAGGCGTGAGGTCCACCACCGCCTTGCCCTGAATGTAATTGGCACTGGGTACTACGCCGCCTCCTGCGGCGCCAGGAAGGTCGACCGGCTTGTAGTCCTCAGTCAGCCTGTAGTTGGGGTCATCCGCATCCTGCGTACCCGGCGAGGTGGAGTGCTCCGCCTTGGCGTATTCCAGGATGTAGGCGGTGTGGGAAGGCTCCACATTCCAGGTAAGCTGGATTTTGCCGCCAGTGGTCCTCGCTGTCAGACCAGGCGTGGCGGGGGTAGTAAGCGCGGCGGGGGCGCCGCCATAGGCCGGCTGAGAATAGTCATCGCCCCTTTTCGCAAATAGGGCGTAGATATAGCGTTTGGTCTGGTCCTTAGGATCGGTTAAATACTCCCTGGCCTCCCAGTTGATGCCGGTGGAGGTGGTGGAAGCGGTTGGGTTGAATCCCTTCAGGTCAACCTTCACCCAGTCGCTTTTTACGGATATTTTTTCGGGATAATTTCCTGAAGACGACGCTATTATGGCTGTATCAGTGATAGTATCGCTCACTTCCGCTTTGTAGATTTCAAAGTCCGTAACCGATGCGTCGCTGTAGGTCCACTTAAACTGGGTCTCGCCGGGCTTCTGGGTTATAGCGCTGGTGGCAGCGAAAGACGGTTTAGCAAGCGCCTGGGCTACGATGGAAGTAAGCTGTTTGGTCAAAACCTTTGTCTCATCGTAGTACCGCCCAAAACTGTCGCCGCCACTTTTGTTGTCAATAAAAGTGGCCCAAACCGCGATGGTGTTCGTTCCGCCCAGGAGGGGGAAGGCCGCCGCCCGCCGCGGGGAGAACCAGTCATCTTCGTTTTGCATGATTTCGCTGCCGCTTAGGGCGAAATTCCCAAAATCCCTCGTGATCACCTGGTTCTGCCCATAGGTATACTTCACCTGGTAAGTCAGGTTGGGCTTACTGGGGAAGGATACCAGCAGCATGGGCAGGCTGTCACTAGTTTTCTTATACTCCTTAACCTCGATGTCCTCCTCGGTAAGGGCGATTTGGAAATTGCCCCGGTCCGGCACCTTGGCCGTAAGCAATATCGTGTCAACAGTCTCATATTCGGCGTCTCGAAGGATGTACTCGTAGACCCGGCCGTTAATAAGCTGGTTGTTCCAGTCCACCGCGTCAATAAACCCGTTCCAGCCGTCGTATACAGTGGTGTTAGCGCTAAAGTCTTTGCGCCTCTGGGTTACCGTATCCCTCCGCACTATAGTAAGGTTGTAGGGTGATGCTGCTGTTGCTGTTTTAATACTGTCGAGCGAATTCCACCAGAGGAAATTGACCCCCTCTTCCGCCTTGGCGACAAGGCCCTCTGGCCCTAATACCAGGGTCTGCTGCTCCGGGACCGGTTCCGGGTCGCTTGCCTCCTGGGGGCAACCCAGCAGCATTAAAAGGGATAACAGGATCAGGCCTGTTACACTAAAAAAGGTTCTTTTACGCATATAAGAACTCCTTTAAAA
The DNA here is from genome assembly GCA_031279975.1 of Treponema sp. GTDB lineage: Bacteria > Spirochaetota > Spirochaetia > Treponematales > Breznakiellaceae > JAITHL01. The sequence goes on from JAITHL010000190.1 coordinate 2,699, forward strand.
AATATGTATACCATTCCGCCAGGAATAGTATAAAAATACCCGCGCCAGGGGGCTTGGGTATTTTTTCCAAGAACAAGTATCCGGGAAGGGCATAGGAAGAAACGGCAGCGCAAAAATAAGGGGGAAAAACAGACCAAGCCCCGGTACCGGATGCCCGGCAACTGGACCCGGCATAGGATAGCCGGTAACTGACAGGGGAGGGCGCGGCTTGTCCGGCGGCCCCCGGTAGCAAGATAGGGCGGGGTTAGTACCCGGAGATACGCGGCAAGAAGGCCAGGGGACCCCTACTGGGGGGGGGGGGGGGTAGCTATCAGTTGTATGCCTGGTATCCGCCTGAACTGCATGGGGCCTAGTGTATCAGCTTGGGGAATAATTGTCAATGCCCTATCGCTTGTCCGGGGCCCGCTTTTTCCGGTAAGCGGCGGCACGGGTAACAACTGAGCCTATACGGTGGGGGACCGGGGGACGGGCAATCCGGCTTCGCCGCCCCCCATGCGGGGGTTCCACCCCCGAAACGCCCCCGCCGGGGGGCCTTTCGGCCCCCCGGTCCCCCCTTAAGTTGTTGCCAGCAGGATGCTCATTCCTGTCCGGTAACTGCCGCTCATAGCGCTTAACCGCATAACATGCCCGGCGGCTTAAAAGAGCGTTAATTGGGGGTCCTGGGGCGCGGAAGGGCGCTCCGCTTCCAGGGGGATCAGGTCTTCCAGTTTGGCGAGAAAACGGCTGGGCCCGCCGCATACCTTCCGGCGGTCCAGGGTACGGCTCTTGGCCCATGAAAGGAAGAGGCCCCGCCGGGCGCGGGTCATGGCCACATAGAACAGCCGCTGTTCCTCCTCGATCCGCCCGTCATCCCCGTCCCCCTCGAACAGGGTAAAGGGAAGCAGCCCTTCTTCCAGGGCGGGGATAAAGACCTGGTCAAACTCCAGGCCCTTGGAGGCATGGATAGTCATGATCCGCACCCCCTGGGCTTGTATGAGCGGCCCCAGGGGATCATCCCCCGCCTGCCGCGCCGGGCCGCATAAGGCCAGGGTGTCCGCGAATGTATCCAGATCAGCGTACAGGTCCGCCAAGTGCAAGAGCCGGTCCGGCGGCCCCTCAGCCTTGGGGGAAACCGCGCCTGACCGCCGCAGGGTTTCCCAGGCGGCCAGCACCGCTTCCCGGGGCCCTGGGGGAGCGCAAGCCCTTGAAGCGGCGTTTGCCCGCACCGCGGCGATCAAGGTCTGGGCCGGTTCCTTCTCCCACCAGGGTTGGTCCCCGCTGAAGGTATAGGGAATGCCGTGATCCCGCAGGGCCTTTATGATAGGCGGCGCGAGGGCAAGGGTCCGCAGGAGTACGGCCATGTCTTCCAGGCCGGAGGATTCCGCCGGGCCGCTGGCGTTGCCGCTGTCCAGGCCGGAGGCAACGCCGCTGTCCAGGGCAAAAAACCCGGTTCCCCCGATGAGCCGGCTGATACACCGGGCGATCCCCTCGGCCTCGGACTTTTCCGTGGGGTAGGAAGCGCGGCGCAATTCGACCGTTCCCGGCCTTCCTTGCAGGTCCGCGCCCATAAGACGGTTTGCCGCGGCAATAAGCGGCGCGGCGCAACGGAAACTGCGGCCCAGGTACAAGCGCTTTGCTTCAGGATAATCCAGGAAGAAACGGTCCAGAAAGCGCTTGTCTGATCCCCGGAATCCATAGACGGCCTGGTTGGGATCGCCGATAACCCGCAGTTCCGGCGGCTCCGCCTCCCCGTCCGGTACGGCGGGCGCCAAGAGGCGGATCAGGAGGTACTGGGCGAAGTTGCTATCCTGGTATTCATCCACGAAAATATGCCGGAACCGGCGCCGTACCGCGGCGAGGACCTCGCGGTTTTTGCCGAGCAGCCGCACCGCCTCCAGGGGAAGATCGTCGTAATCCGCCAGGTTTGCGGAGCGCAGGCCTTCCTGGTAGCGGCAATAGAGGGCCTCCAGCGCCGGGTCCGCCGGGCCCGCCGGAAAGGACGCCCAGAAATCCCCGGCGGCGGCCTCCCGCTGGAATGTTTGGGCAAAAAAACCGGGAAGCTCCCCAGGGCCTTCACCGGGCCTGAGCAGGAACCGCTTCCGTTCTTCCAGGTATTTACCCAGCCGTTGGGCGCTTGAGCTCCGCTTTTCCCGGGCGCAGAGTTCTTCCAGTATCCCGGCCCGTCCGGTTTCGCCGAGCACTTGAAAGCCATCGGGAAGGGCCGCGGGATATTCCCGCAGCAGGGAACAGCAGAAGGAATGAAAGGTGGCGGCAATGACGCCGGCGCCGCCTTGGGGCCCGCGGGCTATCCGTTCCCGCAATTCCGCCGCCGCTTTTACCGTAAAGGTCAGGGCCAGAATGGACGCCGCTTCCCGGCCTTCGGCAAGGAGCTGGAAAATCCGGGCGCTGAGAACCCTGGTCTTCCCCGTCCCCGGTCCGGCAATGATGCTGGCCTGTCTGCCCGCATAGTGTATGGCCGCTTCCTGGGCCGGATCGGTTTGCCGGGAAGCCTCCGCCTCCTGGCTGCCGCTTAACGGGCCGGGTTGGACGGCCAAACGGGAAAGGTCCCGCGCCGCCTCCTGGCTGCCGCTTGGCGGACCGGGCTGGACGGCCAAACAGGGAAGGTCCCGCGCCGCCTCCTGGCTGCCGCTTAACGGGCCGGGCTGGACGGCCAAACAGGAAAGGTCCCGCGCCGCCTCCTGGCTGCCGCTTGGCGGACCGGGCTGGACGGCCAAACGGGAAAGGTCCCGCGCCGCCTCCTGGCTGCCGCTTAACGGGCCGGGCTGGACGGCCAAACAGGAAAGGTCCCGCGCCGCCTCCTGGCTGCCGCTTGGCGGGCCGGGTTGGACAGCCAAACGGGAAAGGTCCCGCGCCGCCTCCTGGCTGCCGCTTGGCGGGCCGGGCTGGACGGCCAAACAGGGAAGGTCCCGCGCCGCCTCCTGGCTGCCGCTTGGCGGGCTAGGGCCGCGCTGGGAAGCGGGGCCTTCCCCAGCGCGGGCCGCCAGGTCAAACAGGGCGCCGTTTTCCGCCTCCGCGGGCTTGGTTCCCTGGGGGTAGGCCCGGACAACCCCGTATTCCCCGTCATAGCCGGGGAGTATGGAGACAAGGCCGGAACGCATCCGGTCTATGGCCGCGGCGAGGAGGCCGCCTGAAACGCCCGCTCCGTCCAACCGGCGGATTTGCTCAAGGGGCAGCTCCGCGAGCAGGGCAAACTCGCTTCCCGCCGCTTCGATGAGCTTGTCATAGCTATAGGCGGCCTTCTTGGAAGCCGCTGAGGTTTCCAAGAGTTCGCCCAGCAGTTCCCGCAGGGGAATCAGGGAACGGTAGGGGCGGCGGTTGGTTCCCGCAAAGGGCCGCGGGCAAGGGGCGGTTTCATCCACCGGACGGCCCGCAAGCTGGAGCGCCCTTCCCATCACCCCCTGGGTCAGGGGTTTGCCGCACACCGGACAGAGGCTGCCGGAACGGGCGGTTTCTTCCGGGCTCCGGCAGACCGCGCATTTCCGGTGCCCCTCATAGTGGTATTTTCCTTCCTGGGGGAAGAATTCGATGGTCTCTAGTATCCCGTCCGCCCCGCCCCGGCGTACTGACCAGAGGGCGTTCCAAAGGGATTGGTAGCATGGGTCCATGGAAAAGACCGTGGCTTCCCGGCCTATTTTTTCCGGGGAATGGGCGTCGGAATTGGAGATAATCCCATAGGAGTCTAAGGCCGGTAGCGCCCAGTTCATGGGGGGGTTGGAGGACAGGCCGGTTTCTATCGCGGGTATCCAGCGGCATCCATCGCCGAAACACTCCTCCAGGGAATCAAACCCGGACTTGGCGCCGAGAACCGAAAACCAGGGGGTCCAAATATGCGCCGGGATGAGTACGGCCCGGTTGTCGGCCTCGAGCAGTATGGCAAGGAGGTCCCGGGAATCAACGCCGAAAATAGGCCGCCCGTCGGCGTCGATAGTACCGATCCGTTCCAGCCGGTTTTGCAAGGCCCCGGCCGCTTTAAAGTCCGGCAGGATGATCAGGTGGTGTACCTTCCGGGTCCGCCCGTCCCGCTTATAGATCGCGCTTATTTCGCCGGTAAGAACAAACCGGGTTGTTTCCCGCGAGGGCTTGGGAAGCCCTTCGGCCAGGGCCGTATCCCGGTCGAATTCCCGGCGCAGGCTTGGTTTAAGCTGGTACAGCCCCGGTTCTTGCTCTTCAAGCTGGTCCCGCAGCTCCTTGAGCCAGAGGGGATGGGTGCAGTCTCCGGTTCCCAGCAGATCGATTCCCTTGATCCGGGCCCAGCGATCCAGGTATGGGGGGGTCAATTTCTTCCCCGTGGCCCGGGAAAACCGTGAATGGATATGCAGGTCCGCAATAAGGCGCATGGCTTACCGGGGAGCGGAGGCTTGGACGCCCCCCGGGGCCGGCTGGGTATGGCCCGTCCGCCGCAAAGACCCCGTCTCCGCGCTGGGGCCAGGGGCCGGGCGGCCGTATCTGGCCGGGAAGTAATTGAAAACAAAGGGCGCGTAGTATTTTTTCATCGCGGCCCTCCCGCCGGCAGTATAGTTGACAACTTCCCACGCCTAAAAGCGGAGGATTCTTGCTTCAACGATACGCGCCTGGGCAGAGCTTGGTTTTCGCAAAACTCCCTCAAGGGAGCTTTTACGGTGGTCCCAACCCATCTCCCCGGTCTTATGGTATCTCCACAAGCGTAAATTCCTGTATGTCCCGCAGTATTATGATGAGTATATCACCGGCCGCTTGTATAATGCAAGCTCCCGAATTGCCTAAAAACTTTTCTAGCCGAAAAGGGGTTAATGACTAATAACCAAAACCTAGCCGAAATCAAACCGCAGCCGCCTCCACGGCGGGCTCGCGGCATCCGTCTTCAGTGTA
>JAITHL010000200.1 GCA_031279975.1 Treponema sp.
TGATTAACTTGACGCTAATCAGCGTTACCCTCTGCATTTGCTCATTTCATTACGCAAATGCGGGTAAGATACACTGATTAAATCCTCGATTGGATTTAATCAGTGTTTCCCTAGGGAACCGCTGATTAACGCGGGCTTTTTTAATACAGTCCACGGATTGCGCGGATTAACACGGATTCCCAGTAACAAAACCCCTCTAATCCGTGAAAATCAGTGTTAATCCGTGGACCTTGTTAAAAGGTCTGAATTAATCAGCGCCGCCCTAATAATTCCAGGAGGCAAGCCGTTTGCCCAGAATACCGGCGATAAGCGCGGTACTGAAGGCTTCGGCCTCCTCCAGGGCCGTTTGATCCAGGGTATACCGGGCTAGGAGCGCCGGGTCCAGCCCTTCCACAGCGGCAAGCCACCGCCGCGCGCCGGGACCCAGGGACAGAAAATTAAGCCGGGGTTCCTGGGACCGCGCCGCGCAGGGAGCGCACAGAAAACTCCCCTGGAGGCGCGAATACCATAGTACCCCATCTCCGCTGGCTTCACAAGCGCAGGAGGCGCAGCGGCGTATGTCAGGTCTTTGCCCCAGAAGTTCCGGCCAATGCCAGAAAAAAGAGACGGCGATACGCCGACAAGTCCCGGCGCTGGCCTGGTCCAGGGCGTTGAGGGTCCGGCCCGCCAGGGCAAGGGAAGCGGCCCATTCGCCCCCGCCGCCGCAGCTTTCCAGTATGGTTTCAGCCACGGAAACCGCGGTCATGGTCCGCTCGTACCCTTCCCGTATGCCCGGCCGCCAGAACCGCACGTCAAAGTCGCTTACTTTCCGGAAATCCTTGGCGCTGTCCTGGTATATCCAGAGGGTTCCCTGATGATACGGCTCGGTATGGGCACGGAGCTTGCTCTTGGCCCCCCCAAACACCGTGGCCCGGATAAGCCCCGCTTCGGCGGTTAAAAAGGTTATCTCCCGGTTATCAATTCCCGAAGGCCGGGCGCGGAGAACCAGGGCGGAATAGGTAAAATTCCGGGTCATGGGGCATTATACCACAGGCCCCGTTTTGCGGCCAGACAGACTGAAATTATGAAACAACGCTCTGCATTGAAGATGGCGTTTGCTGCCGGGGCCAGCGCCCCGGTGTTTGCGTCCGGCAGGACTCGAACCTGCTACCTACGGATTCGAAGTCCGTTACTCTATCCAGATGAGCTACGAACGCATGGTTTGGGTGGATGACGGGGCTTGAACCCGCGACAACCAGATCCACAATCTGGGACTCTACCACTGAGCTACATCCACCGTGTATACGTTTAAGCATGGAGAAAAATTCCGGTTCTGTCAAGGGGCCGGGCGGCCCCCCGGCGGGGGCGTTGCGGGGTAGGACCCCTGCCGCTTATTTTCTTACGTTGTTGCCAGTGGGTGGAATACTGCCCGGTATTCCTCGATGCTTGCCGCGTGAACCAGGGCGTCCCGCAAACGGGCTCCGCCGGGGATGCCGCGGGTATAGGCGCAGAACTGTTTCCGCATCTCCCGGCAGGCGGCGTACTCCCCTCTATCGCCGGCCAAAAGCTGAAGGTGGCGGAACGCGAGGGCTATCCGTTCCTCATTTTGCGGCGGATTGTAGGGTTCCCCTAAGAGGAGGGACCGGGTTTCGGCAAAGATAAAGGGATTGCCCAGGGCGCCCCGGGCAAACAGCGCCGCCGCGCAGCCGGTTTCCCGGAGCATCCGTTCCCCGCAAGCCGGGCTGGCAAGGTCCCCGGAGCCGGCCACGGGAACCGCAAGCCGGGCGGCCAGGTCCGCGATATGGGACCAGTCGCTGCTTCCGCTGTAGCCCTGGGCCCTGGTTCGGGGGTGCAGCGCAACCAGGGCCGCTCCGGCTTCAACCGCGGCACAGGCGGCTTCCCGGTAATTGATCGAATCGCCGTCCCAGCCGGAGCGGAGCTTCACCGTTATTGGAACGCCCCCCAGGGCCGCTTGGGATGCCCGGACCGCCGCCTTGACGATACGGCCCAGGAGGAGCGGGTCCCGCATGAGGGCTGAACCCGCCCCGGCCTTCACCACCTTGGGAACCGGACAGCCGCAGTTGATGTCCACCAGACTGGGCTGTACCGCTTCCAGCATAAGAACCGCCCGGTACAGGGCGTCCGGGTTTCCGCTGAAAAGCTGGACCCCATAGGGGCCTTCGCCCTCCCCCGGACGGATCAAGGGCCAGGTTTTAGACCGCTCCACAGGCCCAGTATGCCGCGCCAGGGCTTCCGCGGAGATCAGCTCGGTATAGGAAAAATCAGCCCCCGCGCTCCGGCAGATGGACCGGAAGGCCCGGTCCGTATAGCCCGCCACGGGGCCTAAAAAGAGATTGCCGGGAATACGCAGGGTATTCCCGATGTTCACCGGACGGTAGAGGCCCGTCATTCCAGGGGAAGGCCGAAAAATTTATTGGAATTCTCCCATAGTATGGCGGCTAATGCTTCCTGATCCATTTCCAGCATGGCCCCCAGGACGGACGCGGTATTGGGCAGGTATTTGGGCATGTTCCGTTTGCCCCGGTAGTCCGCGGGAACCATAAAGGGGCTTTCGGACTCGATCAGTATCCGGTCCAAGGGCAGGACCTCAACGGTTTCATGCAGATTCCGGGCGTTGCGGTAGGTTAAATTACCCGCAAAGGAAAAATAGAGATTGAGGTCCAGGGCTTTCCGGGCATATTCGGCGTTTTCCGAATAGCAATGGAATACCCCGCCCTTGGGGGGCAGCCGGTCCCGGAGTATATCCAAAACATTATGCCCCGCCTCCCGGTTATGGATGATCACCGGAAGGTTCAGTTTAGTTGCCAGATCAAGCTGGGTGATAAACAACTCGATTTGCGAATTTTTATCCCCGAATTTGCGGTAATAATCCAAGCCTATTTCCCCAATGGCCACCACCCGGGGCAATTGAACGCTCTGTTCAATAAGCTGGGCCCAATTTTTTCCCGGGTTTTGCACCTCCGACGGGCTTACCCCCACCGCATGGTATACATTCCCTGCCGATTTGAGATTTTCATATATCCGGCTGAAGTCATGGAGGCTGTTACATATCGAAACAAGCCTGCTTACCCCTGCCTGCCGGGCTTCCTGGATGACAATAAGCTGTTCAATAGGGTCATCACAAATGAGCCCTATATGGGCATGGGTATCAAAGTATTGCATTGCTTAATCCAAAAGGGACGATCTAGGACTTTTCCAAACTGGATACTTTTCAGTATACCGCCGGCAATGGAAACCGTCAATGTTTTTAACGTAAATTGTTTAACCGGAATAGTAGACGTGTTCCAAAACCCGGTTGGTTTCGGAACACGTCCCGCGGTTTCGCAGGCTAAAGCCCGCGGACTGAAGTCCGGTGAAACCGCGTTTTTAAGCGGAAGCTGTTCTGAAACTGAAGTTCAGAACAGCTTTCGTAAACAGCGGCTAATACATGACAAAAATACTAATATATTTTCCCAATACACCGTAAAAAATAATGAAACGTCCGCGGCGGTTCCATACAACCATAAAAGAGGTCGAAAGATGATACGTATTGTTCTGGCCGGACTGCGAGAGCCGGAATTGAAAGCGGTACAGGCGGCGGTGAATTCCAACACAAACATGGAGATCGTAGGATGCGGGATCGACGGCGCCGACGCCATCCTCAAGGTTAAATCCCTCAAGCCGAATATCGTGCTGCTGGATGAGCAGCTATCCCTCTTGAACGCGGCGGACGCCACCATCTCCCTCAAACGGGCGTCGCCGAAAACCCAGGTGATTATCCTTACCAATCATTGTGAAAATGAATTGGTCCTGCGGGCGATTTATAACGGCGCCGCAGGTTATCTGATCAAGCGGATGGATTTGCCGAGGCTCCCTTGGCGGATCAGGATAGTATGCCGGGGGTACAGCCTCATGAGTCCCGAAATAGCCGCCAAGGCATACCAGCAGGCATTGCGGCCAGCCCTGTCCCAGGGAAAAAAGCGCCAATTCCCCAAAGACGTATCCCAGCGGGAACTGAAACTCATAGCCTATATTGGCCGGGGGCTGTCAAACAAGGGGATAGCCCAACGCCTCCGGCTCACCGAAGGAACGGTCCGCAATTGCCTCTCCGGGGTCTTTCAAAAAACCGGGCTGAAGAACCGGAGCCAGTTAGCGATCTACGCCCACAAAATGGGCCTCCATACCACGGATTAGCCGGCGTCTGGACATGGGGCGTCGCTAAAAATTTCAGCCTTTAGCGATGAACCGCTTGAAAACGCCTGTTTCGCCGGACTTCAGTCCGCGGGGCGGGAAACCCTAATGAAGCGGTGATTGCGGACCTTCGGTCCGAATCCAATCGGAGGATGCGGACTATAGTCCGAAATCATCGCCTCTTAACCGTTTTTGCGTAATGCAATGAGCAAAAACATCGAACCGCAGGTTCGCGGGAACCACTGAAAACAACCGGTTTTTAGCGGTTCCCTATAATGCGTCTCCAGTAGAGGCAGACCCTATTTAGAGTCTGTCTATACGGCGGATACATTAGACGTGTTCCAAAACCCGGTTGGTTTCGGAACACCTCCTGCGGTTTCTCCGGCTAAAGCCTGCGGACTAAAGTCCGGTGAAACCGCGTTTTTAAGCGGAAGCTGTTCTGAAACTGAAGTTTCAGAACAGCTCTATTATTTAACCGGCATTATCAAAAGGGTCCACAGATTGCGAACCTTCGGTTCGACACGGATTAGCAGGGTTTTGTTCGCGGTAATCCGTGAAAATCCGCCCGCCCGCTGCGGGCAGGCGCAATCCGCGGACTGTGTTTAAGCGGGGCGCGCCGGTATTTGTTCCCTGTCTTTACGGGGAGGCCCTATCCGGGGATACTGGGGGCATGAAAACCCTTCGCCTTTATTATGAGTACGGGTCTGGCGAACCCCTTACCGCGGAAATTCTGGAAGTACGGCCCCGGGCGGACGCCGCCGTTGCCGTTATCCTGGACAAGACTATCTTCTACCCCGAAGGGGGCGGCCAAAGCGCGGACCGGGGAACTATCAACGGCCAGCCCCTCCTGGATGTGCGGGAACAGGAGGGCGGTATCTTCCATATATTGCAAGCCGCCGCCCCCTTGCGGCCAGGACCGGCGGAACTTCGGTTGGACGCAAAACGCCGTCAGGATATGACGGTTCAGCATACCGCCCAGCATCTCCTGTCGGGAACGCTGCTCCGCCTGACCGGAGCCTGCACCCAATCCATCCATTTGGGCGAGGAGCGGGCTACTATTGACGTGGATGCCCCGGAACTTACGCCCCAGACCTTGCTCATGGCGGAAGAGGCGGTCCAGGACGCGATAGAGGAGGACGCGCCCCTTATCATCCATCACTGCCCCCCGGAACGGCTGGAGGATTTTCCCCTCCGCAAACGGCCTCCCCAGGGGGAGGAGGTAATACGGGTGGTGGAAATTCAGGGCAAGGATTTTTCTCCCTGCTGCGGAACCCACCTGCGCGCTACGGGCAAGATCGGGATGCTCCGTATCTTGGGGGCGGAAAAATATAAGGGTATGACCCGGATCGCCTTTATCGCCGGACGCCGGGTCCTGCGGGATTCCCGGCTGCTCCGGCAGAACGGGGAACTCATCTCCCGGTCCCTGAAAATACCGGTGGAAGAAACCGGCAAGGGGGTCTTGGCCCTGCTGGAAAAACTCTCCACCCAGGAAAAACGCCTTAAAGACCTGGAGGAAGCGGACGCCCTCCATGAGGCGGCGGCACTGATCGTCCGGGCTGGACCGGGCTCCGGGGCGGACGTCTACCAGGAACTCTTTCCCCATAAAACCATGGAAGAACTTTTACGGATAGGCCGGGCGGCCCAAAAGACGATACCCCATATCCTGGTTCTGGCCGCCGCTGGAGAGCTGAAATTCGCCGCCTTCACTTCCCGCAAAGACGCGGATATTAGGCCCCTCTTGAAAACGGCCCTGGAACAGTGTAAGGGACGGGGGGGCGGCGGTCCTTCCTTTTTTCAAGGCTCCTTTTCAGACCCCGCGGACCTAAGCGCCTTTCTGAACGCCCTGCCCAAAACCCTTCCCCAAGGAACCGCTGATTAAAGCAAACATACGAGCCAGCGCAAAAACCGGTTATTTTTGCGCTGGCTTTTGCGGTTTCTCGCCTAAGGGCGCGGACTAAAGTCAGGCGAAACATGCTTTTTTTAGAGGCAGCAGCCGCAAAATTGCAATTTCGCAACCGCCTCGAGCTGGTTAATAAATCAGGCAGCAACCAGCTTCCGCTAAAAATGTGGTTTTGTAAGGCTTGGGCCAGAAAAATCACCGGACTTGCCATTTTGTTTTAAACAGACGCCCCGTCAAGCCGCCGCCTTGTTATAAAACAGCCGCTCTCTGTATTCTATTGACACAGTGATTTTTTCAAAATGACACAGATAGGTATAATTTGACCCATGCTGCAAGGCCGGAGCGTTGGAGCGGGCCGGAAGGCCCCTGGGCAAGGGCCCCGCAAGCCGTTTAGCCCCCGGTTTTCCGCGCATTTACCCTGGAAAATCAATAACACCGTAAAAATCTATCTTGGCACGGTATTTGCTATTATAGAGGTGATGCAAGAGCTTCAGAACGCCGGAAGGGTTCAGAGGCTTCAGCCATCCGGTACGCCGTCTGGAAAACCAGAAACTGGGTATCGAACATCACCTATATTTTTATGGAGGTTGCCATGAAAAACGTCGCGCTCTATAGCCCCTATACCATCGGAAAGGCCATTGAGGATTTTGACCGGTATATGGAATCATTCTTCGGAGAATCCCCCTTGGCCCTTTCCCGGAACACCGCGTATCTGCCCGCGGTGGATATTAAGGAGAAGGAAGGCGTCTATCTTTTAGAGATGGAACTTCCCGGCCTTGACGAGAAGAACATCCAGATACATGTGGACAACAAGGCGCTGACCATCGAATCCAAGCAGGAAGAAGCGGCCCGGAATGTCTCGCCCAAGGACGCGGCAAAAGAGGGGGTGGAGCCGGTCCGGTATTTAGTCCGGGAACGCCGGCAGGTTGCCTTCCGCCGTTCCTTCCAACTGCCGGAAAACGCGGACACCCAGTCCATTACCGCCCATTTCAAGAAAGGCGTTCTGCATCTGGAAATCAAAATACTTCCAGAGGCGCAAAAACGGAAAATTGAAATCGGGATCAGCCAGGAATAATTAAGAAGGGAAGCCCCGCGCCATGCGGGGCGGCGGCCCCCGGCAAGGACCGCCGCCCGGACGGTATAGCCCAAGGCCCGCGGCGGGCGGCGCTACCGTCCGGGCAGCGGCTCGCCGCCCGTTACCCGTACCAGGGCGGTCAAAAGGCGGCGGTTCTGTACTGATTCCAGGGTAATATGGAGGCCGTATCCCGCCACTTCCGCTTGTTCCCCATCCTGGGGAACCTCCCCCAACAGGCTAAAAACAAACCCCCCGAAGGTGTCGTACCGCTGGACCGGCAATGCCTCAGGCAGCTTCACCCCCAAGGCCCGTTCCAGCTTATCCAGGGGCAGCGCGCCCTGGACCCGCCAGACCTGGGGGGACAGCTTTTCAATAAAAGGACGTTCCGGCGGAAGGGCCGCGTCATCCTCCAGGCTGCCCACCAGCTCGGTAAGGAGATCATGCATGGTAACCAAGCCGCTCATGCCCCCGTATTCATCCACCACCACGGCGATATGGTTCCGGCTTTCCTGCATCCGGCGGAAGAGCACGTCGATTTTCACTGATTCGGGGATACAGTAGGCGGGCCGGACCGCCCTTTCCAGCGCCCTTTGCCGGCTCCGGTCCTCAAGCCAAAAATAATCCCGGGAGTTTAGCAGCCCCACAATAGCATCCTGGGTCTCTCCGCAGATGGGATAATAGTGATGGCGGTTTTCCCGTATCCGCCGCTCCCATTCGGCGTCGCTTTCCCGCAGCCACAGGAGGATCACATGGGTCCTATGGGTCATCACCTCCACGGCGGAGGTATTGCCGAACTCAAAGACCTTATGGATGATCTCCGTTTCCCCTGCGTCAATGGTCCCGCGTTTGGTCCCCGCGTCCACCAGCATACGGATTTCCTCTTCGGTTACCCCCTGTTCCTCGGTTTCCGGGTTGATGCGCAGGAGCCGGAGCAGGGCGTTGGTTGACCGGGTGAGCAGCCAGACCAGGGGGGAAAATGCCTGGGAAACGGCAAAGATAAAGGAGGCCATGCGGAAGGCCAGGGGCTCGGCTTTTTTCAGGGCGATCCGTTTGGGAACCAATTCCCCCAAAACCAGGGTAAAAAAAGAGAGTATGATAGTGATGATCACCACCGCGATGGTTTTGAGGGTGCGGAGGGGCAGGGGCGCTCCGGCGGAGCTGAAAAGGCCGACCAGCCGTTCAGAAAAGTTATCCGCCGCAAAGGCGCTGCCCAAAAAACCCGCCAAGGTGATTCCCACCTGGATGGTAGCCAAAAACCGGGCGGGCTGCCGGGTAAGGGCCAGGAGCTTTTTCGCCCGCTTATCTCCCCGCGCGGCGAGCAGTTCCAGTTTAGCCTCATGTACCGAGATCAAGGCGATTTCCGCCGAGGCAAAGACCGCGTTCACGGCGATGAGGCCAAGCTGCAAGAGCATTTGTTTTATCATTCATCCCAGTATTATCGATAATGCTGGTATGAACCAGTACCTGATTGAAGGGGGTTATCCCATCAGGGGAACCATCAAGGCCAGCGGCAATAAAAACGCCGCCCTGCCCTGTATAGCCGCGGCCCTGCTCGCCGATGAGCCGGTGGTGCTGAGAAACATTCCCGACATTGAGGATGTCCAGGTGATGCTGGACATTTACCGCTCCTTTGGGGGGCGGGTGGAAGCCCTGGGGCCGAATACGTACCGCCTGATCCTGGGGGACATCCAAAGTTCCGAGGTGCCCGCCGGTTACGCTAAAAAGATACGGGCCTCCATCCTGTTTGCGGGCCCCCTCTTGGCAAGGACCGGCAAGGCCCTGCTGCCGCCGCCCGGGGGCGATGTGATTGGCCGCCGCCGGCTGGACACCCACTTCCTTGCCCTCACCGAATTAGGCGCGTCGGTGGAGATAAACGGAACCTTTTGCTTTACCGCGCCGGCCCTGCGGGGGGCGGATATTTTTCTTGATGAAGCCTCGGTAACCGCCACGGAGAACGCCCTCATGGCGGCGGTTCTGGCCAAGGGGGAAACCGTGCTGACCAACGCGGCAGGGGAGCCTCACGTACAGGACCTGTGCCGTATGCTGAACGCCATGGGCGCGGCTATTTCCGGCATCGGCTCCAACATTCTCAACATCCAGGGGGTTCCGCGGCTTGCGGGCTGCGATTTTACCATCGGGGCTGATTTTATGGAAGTCGGCTCCTTTATCGGCCTGGCCGCGGCCACCGGCGGGGAACTCACCATACGGGGTCCTAAAAAACAGGACCTGCGTCCGGCTAAAACCGCCTTTGGCAAACTGGGCATAGGATGGGAACACGCGGGGGATACGGTGTATGTCCCGGCAAAGCAAACCATGCGGGTAAACTGCGATCTGGGGGGGATGATCCCCAAAATCGACGACGCCCCCTGGCCGGGCTTTCCGCCGGACCTCACCAGCATCATCACCGTGGTGGCTACCCAGGTTGCGGGAACCGTCCTGGTGCATGAGAAGATGTTTGAATCCCGGATGTTTTTTGTGGATAAGCTCATCGGTATGGGCGCCCGGATAGTGCTCTGCGATCCCCACCGGGCGGTTATCAGCGGCCCCTCCCCCTTGGCCGGCTCGGAACTCCACAGCCCGGATGTGCGGGCCGGCATGGCCATGGTTATTGCCGCCATGTGCGCCCAGGGCAGGAGCGTTATCCGCAATGTCTATCAGATAGAACGGGGCTATGAGAACCTGGTGGCCCGGCTTTCTTCCCTGGGCGCCAGAATAGAGAGCGGTGAACAGTAACCAGGGTACACCGTACAGATGACGTGTTCCAAAACCCGGTTGGTTTCGGAACACGTCCTGCGGTTTCTCAGGCTAAAGCCTGCGGACTAAAGTCCGGTGAAACCGCGTTTTTAAGCGGAAGCTGTTCTGAAACTGAAGT